>JACRIU010000013.1 GCA_016235775.1 Hydrogenophilales bacterium | reverse complement strand
GGGCATGCCCGACCCGTTATTTACATCGGGCGAGGCATGCCTCGCCCCTACAGAAGGCAGGGTGGTTTTTCTGTCATATTGCTCTTACCCCTTAGGATGAAACGCAAATCATGGGTAAGCAGAGTTTTTCTCTGTGTTCTCTGTGACCTCTGTGGCAAAACAGTTTGTTAGGTTTAACAAAGCATGACGCATTCATGTTCTCCAGCGACGATCATCGATTCATGGCCCAAGCCCTGCGCCTCGCGGAGCGCGGCCTTGACAGCGCCAGCCCCAATCCGCGCGTCGGATGCGTCATCGTGCGCGAAGGCCAAGTACTGGGCGAAGGCTGGCACGAACGCGCCGGCGCTCCGCACGCCGAAGTGCACGCGCTGCAACAAGCCGGTGAACAAGCGCGCGGCGCAACAGTGTATGTCACCTTGGAGCCGTGTTCGCATCACGGGCGCACGCCGCCCTGCGCCGACGCGCTGATCGCGGCGGGAGTAGGGCGCGTGGTCGCGGCGATGCGCGACCCCAATCCGCAAGTGGCGGGTCAAGGCATGGCGCGGCTGGAACAAGCAGGCGTCACAGTTGAAGTCGGCTTGATGGAACAGCAAGCACGTGAACTGAATATCGGCTTCGTCTCGCGCATGACGCGCAGACGGCCCTGGGTGCGGCTTAAAGCAGCGGCGAGCCTGGACGGCAAGACTGCCTTGAACAATGGCGTGTCGAAATGGATTACCGGCCCGGCGGCCAGAACGGATGTGCAGCATTGGCGCGCGCGTTCCTGCGCGATCCTGACCGGCATCGGCACCGTGCTGGCGGACGATCCGCAAATGAATGTGCGCGAGATCGAGACCAAGCGCCAGCCGCTGCGCGTGATCGTGGATTCGTCACTCAAGACACCGCCTAGCGCAAAGATACTGGCCGGCGGAAATGTGCTGATTGCGTGCGCCATGGATGATGCAGTCAAAATGCAAGCCTTGTGCAGCGCCGGCGCCAAAGTGCTGGTGTTAGCCGGAAGCAATGGCCGCGTCGATTTGGCGCGCTTGCTGCAAGTGCTGGCCGAGCGTGAAGTGAACGAACTGATGATCGAGGCGGGCGCAACCCTTAACGGCGCACTGCTCAACGCCGGCCTGGTGGATGAGATCGTGTTGTATCTCGCACCGGTATTGATGGGTGATGCAGCGCGCGGACTGTTCGCGCTGCCTGAGTTGCAGCAGATGGATCAACGAAAAACCTTGGCCGTACAAGATGTGCGGCTGGTGGGGCAGGATATTCGCGTGTTGGCGCGCATGAAATAGAAAGCTCGTTATTTCATGACGCCGCAAATCCCCCCTGCCCCCCTTTGCTAAAGTGGGGAACCCCCTCAAATGTTACTCGGAGCGGGTCCCTCCCTTTGGAAAGGGAGGTTAGGAGGGATTTAAACAGTCGTATGACCCGCAATATGAATGCAGCAAGCGAACCAATATTACTAAAGGCAAAACATGTTCACCGGAATCATCCAAGCAGTCGGCAAAATCGCGCGCACCGAGCCACGCGGCCAAGATCAACGGCTCGCCATTCAGGCCGGCGCGCTGGATATGAGCGATGTGCAGATGGGCGACAGCATTGCCGTGAACGGCGTGTGCTTAACCGTGGTGCGTTTCGATCCAAACAGCTTCGATGTGGACGTGTCCGCGGAAACCCTGCGCTGCACGGCCGGTTTTGATCTGAATAGCGAAGTGAATCTGGAAAAAGCGCTGCGCTTAGCCGATCGCCTGGGCGGCCATCTGGTCAGCGGCCATGTGGATGGCGTGGGCGAGGTGGTGCGCTTTGAACCGTTGGGCGACTGTTATGTGCTCGAAATCAGCGCGCCCGGCGACATCGCCAAGTATGTTGCCACCAAGGGTTCGGTGACGGTCAATGGCGTGAGCCTGACGGTGAATCAAGTGGCGGGGCAGCGCTTCGCACTGAATTTGATTCCACACACGCTGGAGATGACGACGCTCAAGCATCTCAAGCCGGGCAGCCGCGTGAATCTGGAAGTGGATTTGCTGGCGCGCTATGCCGAGCGCTTGTTGCATTACACCTCCAGCGCCGATTAGAGAGATTCGCCGTAATCCCCGCGAAATGCGATAATCACGCCCCCTAAAGCACTTTGGTGCAGAGTTTTTAGATGATCAGCCCAATACAAGATATTATCGCCGACCTGAAGGCCGGCAAAATCGTTGTCCTGGTGGACGAAGAAGACCGCGAGAACGAAGGTGATTTGGTGATGGCGGCGGAATTCGTTACGCCGGACGCCATCAACTTCATGGCCAAGTTCGGGCGTGGTTTGATCTGCCTGACGCTGACCGATGCGCGCTGCAAGCAATTGGGTTTGCGCCAGATGGTGTCGGACAACCAGACGCCGCACGGCACGGCTTTTACCGTTTCCATCGAAGCGGCAGAAGGCGTGACCACCGGCATTTCGGCGGCGGACCGGTCGGTGACGATTCAAGCGGCGGTGGCCAAGCATGCGCAGCCCGCCGACATCATTCAGCCCGGCCATATTTTTCCGCTGCGCGCGCAACCGGGCGGCGTGTTGGTGCGCGCCGGGCATACCGAGGCGGGATGCGATTTATCCGCGCTGGCAGGGCTGGAGCCCGCCTCGGTGATCTGTGAGATTCTCAAAGACGACGGCACCATGGCGCGGCTGCCGGACTTGATCATATTCGCAAAAGAACATGGCTTGAAAATCGGCACCATCGTCGATTTGATCCACTACCGCTCGCAAAACGAGATGTTGGTGGAGCGCGTGGCCGAGCGCCGGGTGGAAACGGTTTACGGCGAATTTCAACTGATCGCCTACCGCGATAAGACCTCGAACGAATTGCACTTGGCGATGGTGAAAGGCACGATCCGGCCGGAGGAAGAAACCCTGGTGCGCGTGCACGAGCCGCTGTCGGTGATCGATTTCCTGGACGATGCGGGCAGCCCCCACTCCTGGAATGTGCATCAAGCGCTGCAAGCCATCAGTGAAGCGCCGTCGGGCGTGGTGATTTTTTTCCGCCGTCCGGAATCGAGCGAAAGCCTGCTGGCGCGCATCGAACACGCCGCACACAAACCCTCGGCCAAGGTGGACTTGCGCGACTATGGTATCGGCGCGCAGATCTTGCGCGATCTGAATGTGCGCAAAATGCGGCTCCTGGCCGCGCCGCGCAAAATGCCGAGCTTGGAGGGTTTCGATCTCGAAGTGTGCGGCTATGTGCTGCCCCAGGACTGGGCGTCAGCAACTAATATTGAAGAGTGAGGTAATCCCATGGTTAAGAAATACGACAATATCACCGAATACGAAAAAGACCTGAATGGCCAAGGGCTGCGCATCGGCATCGTGATGAGCCGCTTCAATGTCGATATCGGCGAAGGCTTGCTCGGCAGTTGCGTAACGGAGCTGGAAAAGCTGGGCGTGAAAGAATCGGACATGACGCTGGTGACCGTGCCGGGCGCGCTGGAAGTGCCGCTGGTGTTGTTGAAAATGGCCTTGTCTGACAACTACGATGCCTTGATCGCGCTCGGCGCGGTGGTGCGCGGCGACACCTACCACTTCGAATTGGTGGCCAATGAATCGGGCACCGGCATCACCCAAGTGCAGTTGGACAGCGGTGTGCCCATCGCCAACGGCATTCTCACCACCGATACCGACGACCAGGCGCTGGCGCGCATGGAAGTCAAAGGCGCCGATTGCGCGCTGGTCGCGGTGGAGATGGCGAATTTGTTGAAGCGGATTTAGAATAAATTTAACCACGAATGAACACGAATCAACACGAAGATCGGTATTTGATTTTATTCGTGTGAATTCGTGTTCATTGCTGGTTTCAATATTTGCTCTTTAAAGAACTAGGTCGATCGATATGAAAAAAAGCCGCCGCAAAGCGCGAGAATTCGCGCTCAAAGCGCTCTACGAGTGGAAGCTCTCCGGCAACGACGCCGCCAGCATCGCCCGGCATTTGCGCGATACGGACGGCTACGCCACCATCGACGACAAATATTTTCTGATCCTGCTCAACGGCGTGGTGCAAGAAGCCGCTGCATTGGAAGCTGCGGTCACCCCCTACCTTGACCGCAAGCTCGCCGAGCTATCCCCCATCGAGTCCGCCGTGCTGTTGATCGGCGCGTATGAAGCCCTGCATTGCCCCGACGTGCCTTACCGTGTGGTGATCAACGAAGCGGTGGAACTGGCAAAATCCTACGGCGGCACCGATGGCCACAAATATGTGAACGGGGTGTTGGATAAGCTGCTGCCGCTAGCGCGGCCACAGGAATCCCGTACCCGCTAGCGCCGCTTTTGTAGCGCCGGCTTCCAGCCGGCATGCCGGCAAGGATGCCGGCGCCATGGCGCGAGCCGAAGTACAATTCTTATCATGACTTCCGAATTCGACCTGATACGCCGCTACTTCACCCGCCCCGCGCCGCGCACGGTGCTGGGCGTGGGCGACGATGCGGCCTTGGTGCGAGTCACGGCGGGGCGCGAATTGGCGGTTTCCACCGACATGCTGCTGGCCGGGCGGCATTTCCTACATGAAGACGATCCTTTTTCCTTGGGCCACAAAGCGCTGGCGGTCAATCTCTCCGACATGGCGGCCATGGGCGCGACACCGCGCTGGGCCTTATTGTCGATTGCCTTGCCGGAAATCAACGAGCGTTGGCTGACGCGTTTCGCCGAGGGCTGGTTCGCGCTCGCCGATCAACAGGGCGTGGCGCTGATCGGCGGCGACACCACCAAGGGGCCGCTGACGCTTGCCGTGACCATCATGGGCGAGGTGGCGAAGGGCCAAGCCTTGCGTCGCTCCGGCGCCAAAACCGGCGACGAGATTTGGGTCTCCGGCACTTTAGGCGATGCGGCCTTGGCGCTGGCGTATTTGCAGCGCCGGATTCAGATTGCGCCGCACGATGCGGCGGCGTTGTTGCCGCGCTTGCATGCGCCGGCGCCGCGCGTAAAGCTCGGGCAAAAATTATTAGGCTTGGCTCATAGCGCGATCGATATCTCTGATGGCCTGCTGGCGGATCTGGGGCATATTCTGGAGCTGTCCGGCGTGGGGGCTAGGATTCGTGTCGCTGCGTTGCCGATATCGGAAACTGTGCGCGGCTATCTGCATGAGGAAGTCGCGCGCAACGCGGTGCTGGCGGGCGGCGACGATTATGAGTTGTGCTTCACCGCACCGGCCCAACAGCACGACGTGATCGTGCGCTTGGGACGACGCCTGAAATTGCCGCTCGCCTGCATCGGCGAAATCACCCGCCAACGCGAGCTGGCCGTGTTCGATGAAAACAACCATCCGCTCACCCTCAAGGAACAAGGCTTTGATCACTTCGCCTGATTTGAAATTTATTTTGAGCCGCCCGGCGTATTTCATCGCCTTTGGTTTTGGCAGCGGCTTGAGCCCGTTCGCGCCGGGCACGGCGGGCACCTTGGCCGCGTTTCCGATTTATGGCCTGATCTATTTGCTGGGGCTCAACCCGGCCGCCTATTTCGCCTTGTTGTTCGGGCTGTTCCTGATCGGGGTGTGGGCCAGCCACGCGAGCGACCGCGCGCTGGGCGTCGCCGATCATGGCGGCATCGTGTGGGACGAGATCGTGGCGTTTCTCGCGATCCTGTATTTCACGCCACACACATGGCTCTGGTTCATCGCCGCGTTTTTTATCTTCCGTATTTTCGATGTGTGGAAGCCGTTTCCGATTCGTTATTTCGACACGCATATCAAGAACGGTTTCGGCGTCATGTTCGACGATGCCCTGGCGGCGGTGTACAGCATCGCGCTGATCAAAGGCTTGGCATGGATGATTTAAACCAACTCGCAGAGCAAGTTGGCGCGGCTTTGAAAAGCCGCGGGCTGATGCTGGCCACTGCCGAATCCTGCACCGGCGGCTGGGCGGGTGAGGTGGTGACCTCCGTGCCCGGAAGCTCCCACTGGTACGAACGCGGTTTCATCACCTATACCAACGAATCCAAACAGGAGATGCTCGGGGTATCGGCGCAAACGCTCGCCGAGTTCGGTGCGGTGAGCGAGCAGACCGTGCGCGAAATGGCGGCAGGCGCCTTGAAGCACAGCCGTGCGCATATCACGCTGGCGATCAGCGGTATCGCCGGGCCGGGCGGGGCGACGCCGGACAAACCCGTGGGCACCGTGTGCATGGCCTGGGCCACGCGCAACGGCGCTGGGTTATCCCAAACGATTCACTTCCAGGGTGACCGCACCGCAGTGCGGCGGCAGGCCGTGGTGGCTGCGCTGCAGGGCGTGTTGCGGATGATCGAGGGCGAGAGCGTTACTGCTTAATGCGTCGGGTTGGTTCTGAAACGCATGTTCGGCTGCAAGGAGGAAAATGATGAAGGAAAAACTCGCGGTGCTTCGCGCCGCCCTTCAGGATCTGAAACGTGCCAGCCTGTTCAGGAAAGCGCTTGTAGCGGAAACGGCCATATCCAAAGCCGTAGATCTGATCGAGGACATAGTGCGGGAAATCGAAGAACTAAAAAAACGTGAAACGGGTAGGGGTAAATAAATTCGGGGCTCGAAGCATTCTAGTTTCTAGCATGAGCAGTGACATCGGGTATTAATAGCGCCAGAAAATTAATAAAACGCCCAAGCCGCGAACGGCTCGATTTCATCCCGATTGAGTAGCATCAATTGATTAGCATTCGGGTTCATGGAGTGATCCCGGGTCGTATCCACGCCGAGGCGTTGCAGCACATAGCCGATCAGCGCGCGGCGCACGTTGACCTCGATTACTCCACCGCTGGCGCCATAATCCAGCAACAGGCTCTCGCGTTTAGGTGCGTCCAGATCAGCGTGGGGGCCGAGTTTCAGGGCCACCATTTCCACCCAATCTTCGTCGTACTCCACGCTGGATTCGGCGGGATCAATCAGGCATTCCGCCGCCACGAAGCGCGAGAGCACAAAATCGCGAAAGTCGTAGGTCTCGTCAGAATAGGCGCGCACATGCCAGCGCAGACCGGTATCGACCAAGGTGTGAGGTTCGAGGATGCGGCTATCAGTGCTGTCGCGATCAGACAGTGAGCAATAGCTCACTTGCAGCTTTTTGCGGCTATGGATGGCGCGGCTGATTTGCGCCAATACTTGCTGCGTGGGCAGGCGGACGGGCAGAGGCAAGGCGGCGGTGGGCAGACCGTAAATTGATTCCGCGCCGTAAGGCCCGCCGGAAACCGCCAGATTTGACGCAATGATGGGCAAAACGGCGGCGGGGGAAAGGTCACAGAAGGCCGGGCTAAAGCCCTGGCTTGGCACAAATCCGAATACGCCGTGGTTGTAAATCAGGTTGCTGGGGGCCAAATCGCCGTACAACTTCAGGTCTTTGGTGGCCGCCGCATCCGAGAGGCCGAAGGCCTTGGCCACGTCGCTGCGGGTCACGACCCCGCTGTAATAAGCCATGATTTCAATATATTGCAGCCTCTGGCGCGTCGCCCATTTCACATCCAGCAGCATTTTTTCTTTAGAAACCATGGCTTGCTCCAAAAACCAGTTCAAATAATTATACAATCTATTTTTATATTACATAGTACAAACTACATAGGTGATAAAAAGTATTGACATATGTAAATGTATTGGCTAAATTACACCCATGCCGCAACACGGGCGGCAATCAACGGATCACATCGAGAGGACAACAACATGGCAACCGTATCAGCAGAAGACAAAATGAAAGCACTCACCGCCGCCCTGGGCCAGATCGAAAAACAATTTGGCAAAGGCTCGGTGATGCGCCTGGGCGATCATGTCGCGTCGCAGGACATTCAAGCTGTGTCCACCGGCTCCTTGGGGCTGGACATCGCTTTGGGCATCGGCGGCTTGCCGCGCGGCCGGGTGGTGGAGATCTACGGCCCGGAATCGTCCGGCAAAACCACGCTCACCCTGCAAGTGATCGCCGAAATGCAAAAACTGGGCGGCACCGCTGCCTTCATCGACGCCGAGCACGCGCTCGACCCGTCCTATGCGCAAAAGCTCGGCGTGAATGTGAACGACCTGCTGGTGTCCCAACCCGATACCGGCGAACAAGCACTGGAAATCGCCGACATGCTGGTGCGCTCAGGTAGCGTCGATGTGGTGGTGGTGGACTCCGTCGCGGCCCTCACGCCCAAAGCCGAGATCGAGGGCGAGATGGGCGATTCGCATATGGGGCTGCAAGCTCGTCTCATGTCGCAAGCGCTCAGGAAGCTCACCGCCAACATCAAGCGTTCCAACACCCTGGTGATTTTCATTAACCAGATTCGCATGAAAATCGGCGTCATGTTCGGCAACCCCGAAACCACTACTGGCGGCAATGCGCTCAAGTTCTACGCCTCGGTGCGCCTCGACATCCGCCGCATCGGCGCCATCAAGCGCGGCGAGGACGTGGTCGGCTCCGAGACCCGCGTCAAAGTCGTCAAAAACAAAGTCGCCCCGCCCTTCAAGCAAGCCGAATTCGATATTCTGTACGGCGAAGGCATCTCCCGCGAAGGCGAGATCATCGAGCTGGGCGTGATGCACAAGATCGTGGATAAGTCGGGCGCCTGGTATGCCTACAACGGCGAGAAGATCGGCCAAGGCAAGGACAACTCGCGCGAATATTTGAAGGAGCACCCCGAAGTCGCCCGGGAGATCGAAGCCAAGATTCGCGCCGCGGTCGGCGTGAAGGGGGCATCCAGCTCGCCGGAATTCGATCCGGGGGAGTTGGAGGAGGCATAATCCTTCTTTGGTTATTCGCGAGGAGATTGTGATGGGAACAGCCAAACAAGATGTAGCGCAATTGCTAGCCAAACTACCCGAGGATTGCACATTGGAAGATGTGCAGTACCACCTGTACGTGGTAGAGAAAATCCAGCGCGGCCTCGATCGGGCGGAAAAGGAGGGCGCGCTCCCCCAGCAGGAAGCTGAAAAACGCTTGGCGAAATGGCTCACAGAGTAGCCTGGTCGCCAGAGGCGATAGAGGATTTGGAGGCAATTGCCGAATTCATTGGCCGAGACTCGCGGTTTTATGCACAGGCGGTTGTTTCCAAGGTTCTTGCCGTAGGCGCAAGACTCGTGGATTTTCCGGATGCGGGTCGCGTCGTTCCTGAAATGGGCGATGCAGCAATTCGCGAACGATTTGTCTATAGCTACCGTGTGATATATCGCGTCGAGCAAGAGCGGGTGCTAGTGATCGCCGTGATTCATGGCAAGCGCTTGCTCGAGTTGAGCGACCGGTTGTCTGAAAAATCATGATAGCTATACGCGAAGGTTCGTCATTACGCACCCGCGCCTTAGCGCTCCTCGCCCGGCGCGAACATTCCCGCGCCGAGCTGCAACGCAAGTTGGCTCCGCACACCGCAGACCCACAGGAACTCATCGATCTACTGGATGATTTCACGCGACGGGGTTGGCTCTCCGATGCCCGCTTCGCCGAAGCACTGGTGCATGACAAGCAGGCTAAATTCGGCACGTCGCGCCTCGCTCATGAGCTACGCGAACGGGGGGTGGAAGAAGCGGTCATCCGCGACCAGCTCGCTGAGCTGAAAGATTCAGAGCTTGAGCGGGCGCGACAGGTGTGGCAATCCAAGTTCGGTGCTTTTCCCGAAGACGCAAAGGCGCGCGCCAAGCAAATGCGCTTCCTGCAAAGCCGGGGGTTCAGCTTTGAGGTGATTGGGAAAGTCCTGCGCGGCAATTCATAAAGGCCATGCGTGCCCGATCTTCTGGGTTGAATGTCTGCATATATATATACATATACAATAAATGCGCTATACCTACGACCACAAAAAAAGAACCGCAAATCTGAAAAAGCACGGTTACGACTTTCAGGGCATCAGGGTCAGACTCGACTTATCCGCTAATCATGCCATTCACCCCGTTCCACATGGGCCCCGGAATTTTCATCAAGGCGCTCCTGCAGGGGAGCTTCAGCCTCATGGTCTTCGGCTGGACGCAGGTGGTCATGGATATTCAGCCGCTCGTTGTGCTCATTAGCGGCGAGGGTCATCTTCACGGTTTTACGCATACCTTCGCCGGCGCCACGCTACTGGCTGTGGCTTCTGCGCTTTCCGGTAAATACGTGGCGGAGTTCGGCTTGCGATTCATCGGAGAAACCGGCTATCTGCCGATTCGCTGGGTTGTCGTTCTCTTGAGCGCTTTTATCGGTGCCTATAGCCATGTGTTGCTCGATGGCATCATGCACGCCGATCTGCAACCGTTTGCCCCGTTTTCGGCATCGAATGCATTTCTCGGTATCTTCTCCGTCGAGGTGCTGCATGATTTCTGCCTCTATAGCGGGCTTGTCGGTGCGGGTCTGTACTACGCGATAAGCCAGTGGATAGCCGGGCGACAGGGTGCGAGATAGGTTTTGCGCGGCGAAGGCGATTGACCCGGCCAAGAATAATGTAATACAATATTCAGATATTGTATTACAGCGGGAGATTGCTATGACTATTTCCGTCCGTCTCGACGATGAACTGGAACACGACCTGGAGTCGGTTGCGCTGCGTACCGGCCAGTCCAAGAGCTTTATCATCAAGCAAAGCCTCAAAGAGTATTTGGCAAAGCAAAAGCCCCAGCCGACCGCGTATGAGCTCGGCAAGGATTTGTTCGGCAAATACGGCAGCGGCAAAGGCGATCTGGCGGAGCGGCATAGTGAGTACCTGAAGGAAATCATTCGTGCTAAGAACCTCCCCAAGCGTTCTCGCTGATACAGGGCCCCTTGTCGCGTTGTTCGACAAAACCGACCACTACCATGCGCAAGCAATGGCGTTTATCGGCCAGTTTGAGGGGGGGCTGGTTTCCAACTGGGTGGTTGTCACTGAAGTGTGTTATTTGCTCGAATTTAGCGTGGCAGCTCAATTGGATTTTCTGCGCTGGATCGCGCAGGGAGGATTGAAGTTGGTGGAGCTAGAGGAACCGGCGCTGCAACACATTCCGCATGCGATGGACAAATATCGCGACCGCCCCATGGATCTTGCCGATGCTTCGCTGATGGTGCTTTCCATGCAGACAGGTATCCGCGATATCATCACGTTTGATTCCGATTTCGATTTTTACCGGCTCCCTGATCGGAGCAAGCTGAAAAACCAATTCACCCAAATGCGTAAGAGATAAAACATGAAATCCAGTGAAATTCGCAAACGTTTTCTGACCTACTTTGAATCCAAAGGCCACACCATCGTCGCCTCCAGCCCCTTGGTGCCGGGCAACGATCCGACACTGCTCTTCACCAATGCGGGCATGGTGCAATTCAAGGATGCGTTCCTCGGGCGTGAAACCCGGCCGTATGTGCGCGCCACCAGTTCGCAGCGCTGCGTGCGGGCCGGCGGCAAGCATAACGATCTGGAAAACGTCGGCTATACCGCGCGCCATCACACCTTCTTCGAAATGCTGGGCAATTTCAGCTTCGGCGATTACTTCAAGCGCAACGCGATTCAATACGCGTGGGAATTCCTCACCGTCGAAATGAAAATCCCCGCCGAGAAATTGTGGGTCACGGTGTATCACGAGGACGACGAAGCCGCCGATATTTGGCTGAACGAAATCGGCGTGCCGCCGGAGCGCTTGGCGCGCATCGGCGACAAGCCGGGCGCGGGCCAATATCAGTCGGATAACTTCTGGTCGATGGGCGATACCGGCCCGTGCGGCCCGTGCACCGAGCTTTTTTACGATCACGGCCCGGACGTCGCCGGCGGCCCGCCGGGAACGCCGGGGCAGGATGGCGATCGCTATATCGAGATTTGGAATCTGGTGTTCATGCAGTTCAACCGTGATGAAAACGGCGTGATGCATTCCCTGCCCAAGCCCTCAGTCGATACCGGCATGGGCTTGGAGCGCATCTCGGCGGTGATGCAGCATGTGCACAGCAATTATGAAATCGATCTGTTTCAGGATTTGATCAAAGCGGCGGCTAAAGCCACCGGCGCTAAAGACCTCAAAAACAATTCGCTCAAAGTCATCGCGGATCACATTCGGGCTTGTTCATTCCTGATTGTGGATGGCGAGATTCCGAGCAATGAGGGCCGCGGCTATGTGCTGCGCCGCATCATCCGGCGTGCGCTGCGTCACGGTTACAAGCTGGAACAAAAGCAGCCGTTCTTTCATCTGCTGGTGGAAGATTTGGCCGAGGTCATGGGCCGCGCCTATCCCGAGCTGGTGGCGGCCAAAGAGCGTGTCGCGGCTGTGCTGAAGCAGGAAGAAGAAAAATTCGCCGAGACGCTGGAGCATGGCATGAGCGTGTTGGACGGCGCAATGCGCGGCAGCGGCGGCGATCGCATTCTCGACGGCGAAACCGTGTTCCGCTTGTACGACACCTTCGGTTTCCCGCTCGACCTTACCGCCGATGTGGCGCGCGAGCGCGGCTTCAACGTGGATTTTGCCGGCTTCGAACACGCCATGCAGATGCAGCGCGAACGGGCGCGGGCAGCGAGCAAATTCCAGATCGGCACGACGGTGAAATTCGAAGGCCAAGCCACCGAATTCCACGGCTACGACACGCTCGATTATTCCGGCCGTGTACTGGCGCTGTATAAAGAGGGCGCGCAAGTCTCTTCCATCCAAGCGGGCGATGAGGCGGTGGTGGTATTGGACCGCACGCCGTTCTACGCCGAATCCGGCGGCCAGGTGGGCGATCGCGGCGAACTGAATTCCGCCGATGGCACTTTCCAAGTGGACGATACGCAAAAAATTCAAGCCGAAGTATTCGGCCACAAAGGCGTGTTGAAAATCGGCAAGCTGTCGGTGGGCGACGATGTGGAGGCGCATGTGGACCCAATCCTGCGCCACCGCTCGGCGTGGAACCACTCCGCGACCCACTTGCTGCATGCCGCTTTGCGCAAAGTGCTGGGCAGCCACGTCACGCAAAAAGGCTCGCTGGTCGACGCGCAGCGCACGCGCTTTGACTTCGCGCATTCGCAGCCGGTGACGGCGGAAGAAATCCAGCAAATCGAATCCTTGGTGAATGATGCGATTCGCCACAACTATCCGGTCGAAACCCGGCGCATGAAATACGATCAAGCGATCAAACACGGCGCCATGGCCTTGTTCGGCGAGAAATACGGCGACGAAGTGCGCGTGATCGGCATGGGCGATTTTTCCACCGAACTCTGCGGCGGCACGCATGTCAAGCGCTGCGGCGATATCGGCCTGTTCAAAATCGTGTCCGAGGGCGGCGTCGCGGCCGGCATTCGCCGCATCGAAGCGATGACCGGTGACGGCGCGCTCGAATACATTCAGAAGCAGCAGCAAACCTTGCTCGATGCCGCGAGCGCGCTCAAGGCGCAGCCGCAAGAGATCAGCCAGAAGATCGCGCAAGTGCTGGACAACGTGAAAGCGCTGGAAAAAGAATTGGCGCGCATCAAGTCCAAGCTCGCCGCCGCCAAAGGCGACGATCTCACACAGAGCGCGGTGGAAGTGAATGGCGCAAAAGTGCTCGCCGCCGAAATCGACGGCGCGGATGCCAAGGCGCTGCGCGAGACCCTGGATAAACTAAAAGATAAGTTGGGTTCGGCTGCGATCGTGCTAGCCTCGCGCGAGGGCGGTAAAGTGACCCTGATCGCCGGCGTGACCGCTGATCTCACCGCCAAAGTAAAAGCAGGGGAATTGGTGAATCACGTCGCCACCCAGTGCGGCGGCAAAGGCGGCGGCCGCGCCGACATGGCGCAGGCGGGCGGTACCCTGCCGGATAATTTGCCGAAGGCCTTGGCGAGCGTGGCGGAGTGGGTGGCGGGTAAGGCGTAATGTCGGGCGGACGTTCAAAAATGAAACGACAATTCTTGCCACAGAGGTCACAGAGTACACAGAGAAAAGCACGACAGATTCATGGTTTTTGGCACACCCATTGGGGAGCGCGGTTCGAGACATAAGCACCGTATTTTCTCTGTGACCTCTGTGTTCTCTGTGGCAAATCTTTTTTTAGATTCAAATTCATGAGGCCAGACAAAATGAAAAACATACTCGCTGTCGCAATGTTTTTTTCTTTGGTTCTCGTGAATGGCGCCACGCCTGCGCAAATCATCGTCGGCAATTTAGGCTTAGAGAAACTTCCTCCCACGGATAGCCGAATAGTGGTGGGAACCTGGTTGCTCAAAGAGATGAGCTGCACTCGCAGCATCGAACAAGCCCACAGCCGATATTTCATGGTGGCGCGCTGTGACGGGGTGCGCTCCGACGATAAAGGTATATTGCTCGCCAAGCTCGGCGACAACCTGTATCAAAGCCAAGCGAATGGCTGGTCGTATGAAATCGCGGATACCGGCTCCTTGCAGGTCCGCAATCGCAGTGGCGCCGTGATCTTGAATGGCGAACCGCATCCGCGCTTGTGGCCTTGAGCGCATACTCCGGTTTCGCTGCGCATCCCATCTGGTCTTGACCCACATCAAGGCCACATTCAACTCATTCGCCCACACTAACGGGCCTGTTTAAGCGCATATCAAGATGATCACCATCCAAAATCCCGCCAAACCGCCGCATCCCTTTGCCCTGTTCAACCTGGGCTTCCGGCCATTTTTCTTGCTTGCCGGCCTCTTTTCCATAGTGGCAGTTTTGCTATGGGGCGGCATTATTGTTTATGGCTGGCCGGCGCCGCGCATGGTTTATGCGCTCAGCCAATGGCACGCGCATGAAATGATTTACGGCTATGCGATGGCAGTCGTGGCGGGCTTTTTGCTCACTGCGGTGCGCAACTGGACCAATGTTCCCACCGTGACCGGGCAGCCGCTCGGCGGCTTGGCCGCGCTGTGGCTGGCGGCGCGGGTGGCCGGGCTGGCGATGCCGCAACAGGTGTGGCTCATGGCGGGGTTGGATGTAGCGTTCAACCTGTTGTTGTGTGTGGCGATCGCGCAGCCGATTATCCGCGCAAAGCAAAAACAGCAAGCCGGCATCCTTTTAATAATGGCCTTGCTGACGCTGGGCAATGCGCTGTTTTATTCGGGTGCGCTGGGTTATCTCGCGCAAGGCATCGCGTGGGGCTTGTATGGCGGCTTGTATTTGATCATCTCGCTCATCTTCGTCATGGCGCGGCGCGTGGTGCCGTTTTTCATCGAGCGCGGCGTGGAGTATGAGGTGATGTTGCAAAATCGGGCGTGGGTGGATCGTTCCAGTCTGATTCTGTTGCTGTTGTTTTTGATCGCCGAAGTGTTTCTGCGCTGGGATGGCATCGCCGCCGGGTTGGCGGCGCTGCTGGCCGGGGTGCACGGGGTGCGTCTGCATGGTTGGCATACGCCGGGCATTTGGCGCAAGCCGCTGCTGTGGGTGCTGTTCGTCGGCTATGCGGGTGCGGTGTTCGGTTTTCTGCTCAAGGCATTGACGCCGGTCTTGGGGCTTTCTCCCACTCTCGCCGTGCATGCCTTCGCATTGGGCGGCATCAGCATGATGACCGTCGGCATGATGGCGCGGGTTGCCTTGGGGCATACCGGACGCAGCATTCAGGAGCCGGTTCGGGGCTTGCCGCCGATTTTCATCTTGCTCGCGGCGGCTTTCGTCGCGCGGGTGCTGTTGCCGCTGGCCGCCCCCGCGCACTACCTGGTGTGGCTGGCGTTTGCACAAGCATTTTGGATCAGTGCTTATGCATTATTTTTCTTGATTTACCTTCCCATTCTGATCAAACCTCGCGTCGACGGCATGCCGGGTTAAGATTCCGTTTTCGACGGAATCTTAATAGCCCGACCCATGCTGGCCTTTCTGATTTTCACAATTACGCTGGTTCTGGTGATTGCGCGCCCGCGCGGCCTGCCCATCGGCTGGAGCGCCATCGGCGGGGCACTGCTGGCTTTGGCTACGGGCGTAGTTTCGGTGGCCGATATTCCACTCGTGTGGCACATCGTGTGGGATGCGACCTTCACCTTGATCGCGCTCATCCTCATTTCCTTGGTGCTCGACGCGGCAGGCTTTTTCGAGTGGGCCGCGCTGCATGTGGCGCGCTGGGGCGGCGGCAGCGGGCCGCGCCTGTTCGTATTCATCGTTCTGCTGGGCGCGGTGGTGGCGGCTTTCTTCGCCAACGACGGCGCGGTGCTGATTCTCACGCCGCTGGTGTTGGAGATGCTGCACGCGCTGCGCTATCCGCCGCGCGCCATGCTGGCCTTCATCATGGCGGTGGGCTTTATCTCCGACGCGGCGAGCTTGCCGTTCAAGATTTCCAATCTCACCAATATCATCGCCGCCAATTATTTCGGCATTTCGTTTGGAGCCTATGCGGAAGTGATGGGTGTAGTGAATATCGTTTCAGTCGCGGCCAGTTTGCTGGTGTTGGGATGGGTTTTCCGGCGCGATATTCCGGCGCGGTTCGACCCCGATGCGTTGGCGGCGCCGGCCACTGTGATTCGCGATCGCTTTGTATTCTTTACCGGCTGGGCCGTGCTGGCAGGGGTGCTCGCCGGTTATTTTTTGGCGCGGCCGCTGGGCTTGCCGACCGCCGCGGTGGCCGGTGGCGGCGCCTTGCTGCTGGTGCTGGCCGCGGCGCGCGAACATTTTCTGGCGCGCCAACCGAAGGCGGTGATACCGGTGCTGACCTTGCTGCGTGAAGCGCCATGGCAGGTGGTGGTTTTTTCGCTCGGCATGTATCTGGTGGTGTATGGCCTGCGCAATCAGGGTCTCACCGCCGAACTGGCGCGCAGCTTGGAAGGGCTGGCAGCTTTGGGCCTCTACGGCGCCACGCTGGCATCGGGCTTTCTGTTCGCGCTCATGTCGTCCCTCATGAATAACCTGCCCAGCATTCTGATCGCCAATCTCGCCATCCACGAAGCCGTGCTCGATCCGCCCATCCGGGAAGCGATGATTTACGCCAATGTGATCGGCAGCGATCTCGGCCCCAAGATGACCCCGATCGGCAGCCTGGCCACGCTGCTGTGGCTGCATGTGTTGAACCAGCGCGGCTTGCATGTCGGCTGGGGCGAGTATTGCCGCATCGGCATCCTCCTCACGTTGCCGGTGCTGCTGGCGACGCTGAGCGCCTTGGTGCTTTGGCTTACGTACTTGCGCGCATGGTAGCAATGAGCTATTGACGCGCTTATAGGCTGCGCCTAAAAAGAACCTGTCCGCAGCAAAGAGGAGCCGACATGCCAATCAGAAAACCTGCCCGGTACTGGATCGCCGCACTCAGCCTGCTGTTACTCGCCACACCGCTGCGCGCCGCCGAAAATCTGGATGCGCCGCTGCTGGTCGAGCAAGCGCAAGCCGAATTGAAGCGCTTGAATCCGCAAATCAAGCGCACACCGAAAAAGGCCGAGCTGTATCTGGAGCGCGGCAATGTCTATTTTCAAATGCGCGACTTGCCCAAAGCCATCGCCGATTACGATCAAGCCTTGCGCCTGAACGACAAGCTGGATGACGCCTATTTCGGGCGCGGCATGGCTTATGGCCCCGCTGGGGAGTTGGAACGCGCGATCGCCGATCTCAGCGTGTATCTCAAGCGCCATCCGAATAGTTCGCTCGCCTATACCAAGCGCGGCGTGCGTTACATCTGGAAGGGCGAGCGCGACAACGCATTCAACGATTTAACGCGCGCCATCGAGCTCGATCCGAACAACGCCGAAGCGCATGACGATCTGGGCGTGCTCTATGCGCAGCGCGGCGAATTGAATCAGGCGGCGCAGCATTTCGCCACCACCATTCGAATTGAACCCGGTTACCAGAAAGCGCATCACAATATGGCGCTGACGCTCACCCTGGGCGGCCAGTTGGATCGCGCGCTGGTCTCGATCAATGAGGCGCTGCAACTGCAAAACACGCGCGAATCACTCATGCTGAAAAGTATGATTCTGGAACGCCTGGGGCGCACCGAGGAAGCGCAATGGTTGAAGGATGAAGCCGCACAGACCGCAGAGGGCGGCTGGACCGAACGCGCGCCGGTGCGCTGAGAGAGGAGCGAGGATGAAACGGTTGATATGCTTAGTTGTGGGGCTGGCGTGTGCGACTGCATTGCATGCGGAAACACAGGCAGTACGCTGGAATCGCTTCGCCGATCAGGTGTACCAACTGCATTTGAAATCCATCGCGGCGCAGCCGGCCCGCAGCGAAGAATCCACGCAAGCGTATGAAGGCGATATGGCGAAAAATTATACCTATCGCGAGACACAATTCTTTGCGGCCGGATCAAACAAGCTCCTGAGCAAACTGCGCGTGGATCAAGACGACCCGAGCAAACGCTATTACCTCGAAGTGAATGTGCTTGACAGCCAAGGCCGCGTGGCGCGCGATTACATCGCCCTGTATTTGCCTTGGTCGATGAGCCAGCCGGCGCGCACTTTCATCAGCCTGCACGCCTATCCGGGCGAGCTGCACGCGTTCCGGCAGTTCAATGCCTCGGGCCAGCGCATTTTGGAATTGTGCGAAGGCCGGCTGCAAGGAAAGAAGGTGATGCTGTTATTCGAAGAAGCGGAACTGGATAAAACGCCCGAAGCATCGGCAGCCTACCGTGCGTGTTTCGGCGGCTTGCCGCTGCAGGCGGGTGAATTCCTCACGCCGCAATAAGCACACTAGGCCAAAAAAAGGCAGTTTGGGAACCGCAGAGGCGCAAAGGCGCAGAGAAATCAAAGCGTGAACGACGGTATCCTGCAACAGGTTTGAGCCTGAAATGCCTCAAGCTCTTGTCTTTGCTCCGCGCTTTCTGCGCCTCTGCGGTTCAACAGTTTTTTCCAGGCTAAACCGCATCGCTCAAGCTGCTTACCCAGCGGATCGCCGCCATTTGCGCTTCGTTCAGCATGGCGGGGGTGAGCTCCGGGAGTTGTCGCAGCAGTTGCGCCGTGGCGTCGAAATCGCCGGTCTCCAGCACCTCGGTCAGTTTCAGCATGAGACCGAGCCGGCCCGAACGCTCGATCAGCGCTTGCTTCACATCGTCCGGCAGGCCGAGTTCGGCCATGATGTCCGCCATCGGCATGGAGAGCAGCGTGTCGAGCAGCGAGAATGTCCCGGTCATGAACGCGCGTTCCTGCTGCGCCGTATCCTGATTGTTCATGCAGCGGCACAATATTTCCAGCATCTTGCCGCGCGTGGCGGCGAGCTGCAGCAACGGATTGGAAGTCTGCCCCTTGTCGTTGATGGTGTAGAGCAACAGTTGCAGCCAGCGTTGAAGCTGGCGCCGGCCGACCACCATGATGGCCTTCGAGAGCGAATCGATTTTCTGGCCGATGCCGGCGCCGACCGAGTTGACGAGCCTGAGCAGGTTGTAGGTCAGGTTGGAGTCTTCCTTGACAGCGCTTTCCAGCCGGCCGCTGGCGGCGTCATCCAGAATCAGCCCCAATAGCTTGAACAAGGTCAGTTTGGAAGGCTCGGCGCGCTTGCCGGTCAATATCACCGGTTTGGCGAAATAGTAGCCCTGAAAGAAGTGAAAGCCGAGCTTCAGGCATTGCTCGAATTGCTCGTGGGTCTCCACTTTTTCAGCGAGCAGTTTGGCGGGATATTTTCTAAGGTTCAATGCGGTGCCGGTGAGCGCGTCGCCGGGGACTTGCATCAGATCGACCTTGATCACATCGACTATGGGCAGCAGCTCCCGGTATTGCTCGTGCATGATCGCGAAGTCGTCGAGCGCGAGCGAGAAGCCGGCGCGCTTGAGCTGGCGGCATTGATCCAAAATTCCCGGCGTGATCTGGATGGTTTCAAGCAATTCGATCACGACGCGGTCGTTGGGCAGCAGTTGCAGCATGTCGCTCATCAGCATCTCGGCGTTGACATTGATGAAGCCGAGCTCTTTTCCCAGCACCGATTGCACGCCCATCTCGTTGAACAGCGACACGATCACATTTGCCGTGGCGTTCAGCTCGTCTTGGATGACGGCCTGATTGGCCTGGCCGCTGCGAAACAACAGCTCATACGCCACGATGCTCTGCTTGCGATCCAGAATCGGCTGCCGTCCCAGAAAAATATCGCCATTCGGCATTTCAGTTCCCCTTGCTTTTATTGGCGCTGCCGGCTGCGGCGCTGTTGAAGCCTTCGATGCAGCGCTTGAGATTTTCCGAGACGCTTGCCTTGTCTTTCACCACGCAATCCGAGGCGTTGATCCCTGATTCTTCTTCCGGCTGCGGTGCCGGTATGTGGCCGACGATTTCAAATGCCGGATCGATTTTTTTCTCGGGTTTGGCCGGGGCGGCGGGTTGGGGCGGCGGCGGTGCGGGCCGCACCACAGCCGCAACCTGTTTTTGCTCAAGCATTTTCTTCGCCGCTTTTAGCTCCGCTTGCAGCCGCTCTTTTTCATGCGTGGCATGCAGCATGACCACGACCACCCACGAGACGAGCCCCACGACGGCCAGGCTTAACGCGGGGATCCATACCATTTTGCTGCGCAGCCGGATCATGAGCCGCTTCAGCCGGCCGGGCTGCGGCGCTTCTTCCTCACCCTCCGCCGCTGTTGTCTCCGATCCGGTCTTGGCTTTATCGATGACTAGCGTTTTGTCGTCAGCCTCGGTTTCGGCTGGTTTGCGGCGGAAGCTAAGCCATCCTTTCAGTCGCGCGAAAAAGCCCGGCTTGGGTTCGGTGACTTCAGCTTCCTCTGAATCTTTGCTCTTCGGTTTCTTCTCCGCAGCCGCTTCGGCATCGGGTTCAGCCTCGGTTTCGGCCGGCTTGCGGCGGAAACTCAGCCGTTGCTTCAGACGTGCGAAAAAGCCTGGTTTGGGTTCGGAGACTTCAGCTTCCTCTGATGCTTTGGGCCGGGGTTTTTTCTCCGCGACAGGTTCGGCCTCAGCCTCCTCCGCGGTATCCGCGACCGCTTCGACCTTGCGGCGAAAGGTGAATAAGCCTTTCAGCCGCGCCAGCCAGCCGGGCTTCGCTGCCGGCTGCTCCGGCGCGGGTTCCGCAGAATCGACGGCTGCGGCAGGCGCGGGTTCCGCTTCAGGTGGCGGGGCCGCATCGGCCGCGCGTTTGCGCCAGAAGGCCAACTTGGCCAGCCACACCCGGAGTTTTTTGAGAAATTGGGTCAATCGACGATCCTGTACCGATGGCGGCCATGCATGGGCCACCTTTTATATCGGCAGAATCAGGGCGAAGTTGAAGGGGGAAAAGCGATTCGGATCAGGGGATTAAGCGTTGCCCTTGCCCATCACCTGGTATTGCGTGGATTTCGCGAAATCCAACATGCGTTGGATCGAGATCACGGCTTTTTGGCGGATTGCTTCGTCGATATGAATTTCATTCGCGCCGGTTTCCAGCACTTGGGCGAGTTTGTCCAGGGTGTTCATTTCCATCCACGGGCAGTGCGCGCAGCTCTTGCAAGTGGCGCCGACGCCGCCGGTGGGCGCTTCGAGGAAAGTTTTGCCGGGCGCGGCTTCGTGCATTTTGTGGAAGATGCCGTTGTCGGTGGCGACGATGAAAGCCGGGTTGGGCAAGGTCTTGGCCGCCTTGATCAGCGCGGTGGTGGAGCCGACTACATCGGCGAGCGCAATCACGCCGGCGGGGGATTCCGGATGCACCAGCACCGCCGCTTCGGGGTGAGCGGCTTTCATGCCGGCGAGCAGCTTGGTTTTGAATTCGTTGTGCACGATGCAAGCACCTTGCCAGATCAGCATGTCGGCGCCGGTGACTTGCCGCACATAGTGGCCGAGGTGCTTGTCCGGCGCCCACAGGATTTTTTTGCCTTGGCGCTGCAAGTGTTCCACGACTTTCACCGCGATGGAGGAAGTGACGACCCAATCCGCGCGCGCTTTCACCGCCGCGCTGGTGTTGGAGTACACCACCACGGTGCGGTCCGGGTGTGCGTCGCAGAATTCGGCGAAAGCGTCACGCGGGCAGTCTTCATCCAGCGAGCAAGTGGCGTCCGGATCGAGCATCAGCACGCGTTTTTCCGGATTGAGGATTTTTGCGGTTTCGCCCATGAAGCGCACGCCGGCCACGATCAGGGTCTTGGCCGCATGCTCGTGCCCGAAGCGCGCCATGTCGAGCGAATCGGATACATAGCCGCCGGTCTCATCCGCCAGTTCCTGCAACTCCGGCGCCACGTAGTAGTGCGCCACCAGCACCGCATTTTGCGCGACTAGCATGCGCTTGATGTGCGCGATGAGCTGGCTGCGATCAGTACGCGGCAATGACTGGGAAAGAGAAGTAATCGAGAATGCTTGCTGTTGCATGATCGCCTCGCTAACGAATAATTTCGACCCGGCCGGGTCGTTTGGTGCGGAAAAGCTGCGCGGGACGGTGGCTGCCGTTGCGCCGTTCGTTGCCGGTGGCTTCGATCAGATTGCGCGCGGTAATCCATTTGCGGAAGTTGCGTTTATCCACCGGCTCGGAGCGAATGGTTTCGTACACATCTTGCAGTTCGCTCAGCGTGAACTGCTTGGGCAAAAATTGGAATGCGATGGTGGAGTAGTCGAGCTTGGCCACCAAGCGCTCTTGCGCAGTCCGTGCGATCTCGCGGTGATCGAACGCCAGCGCCGGTAATTCATCATAGGCGAACCAGCCGGCTTCGGTGGCGTCGGATGAGGGTTGCAAGGTCAGGCGATCGGACGGAATCAGGGCGTAATACGCCACCGAAATCACGCGCTCGCGCGGGTCGCGATCATGCTTGCCAAAGGTGAAGAGTTGTTCCAGGTACACATTCTTGATGCCGGTTTCCTCTTCCAACTCGCGCTTGGCGCAATCGGCCAGATCCTCGTTCATATCCAAGAAGCCGCCGGGCAAGGCCCAGCCGCCTTGGAACGGCGGGTTGCGGCGCCGGATCAGCAGCAATTGCAACTTCTCCTCGCGGATGGTGAAAATCACGATATCCGTGGTGACCGCCGGGTGCGGGTGCCAATAACAAAACTGTTTGGTCTGTGTGGTCATAAGTGTACCTGTGACACTAACAATAGTGTCGATGTAACACTAAGTCAAGCAAAACTTTTTGGCTGGGTAGGGATGTGTTTCCGTGCGTACGTGCCTCACCCATGTACATATATGTAGCCAGAAAGTAGAGAGAAGCGCAGTTATTAGTCGAGAGGATCATCTTCCAGCCTTTGAGTCTTTGTCCTCGAAAAATCCTCCTTGCGCTGATAACCACGCGGTAACATGATAGAACTCGTTGGGGAACTCGATGCGGACGCCGTGGGGTATATGGGGTGAGTCGGGCGGCGGGAATGTTGCTTACGCTAAACCCGAAGGCGTGATGTCAAGACTTGCCCCCTTATGTTGATCACGTTGATATCGGTGTCATCGGCATGCGCGTCGATCCGCGCACCCGCGCTGCCACCACGCTGCAACATTATTTCGAAAAGTACGAGCTGCCCGTCATCACCAACCTGCGTGACACCCAGGTTTACATCCAAGCCGCCGCGATGGGGGAGACACTGTTCGACCTGCCACGCTCACAGAGCGAAAGGGAATTGGAGCATTGGCTGCCCTTGAATGATTGGGTGCGGGCGAAGTAGTGATGAGGCTTGGCTGGTAGAGATGCGATACATAGCCAGAATGGATTTGAAGCAGAATAATATGCCCCATCTGCGTGGGATGTTGGTGTTATTGACAACACTCTAGCATGTTGGTATTGTCTCCAACATGAAGGCTGATCAGCTAGTTCGCCGCCGTATCATTTTTTCAGACACTGCTTTCGCTGAACTGGTGTTGTGGCAACTTCCCCATTCGGTTGCGGGGTCGAATCACTTGTTTAAGTATCGGCTGGCGTATGTGGTTGATGGCCAATGCGTCTTGCGTTATGACAACGAAACCGGCAAGGGCGATCATCGGCATTTCGCCGGCAAGGAAAGTGCCTACGCCTTTAAGACGCCAGACAAACTGATCAGCGATTTTCAACGCGATATAGAGAGGTGGAATCGTGAAAACCGTCATTCTTGAGGTACGCGCGCCGAACGACGCGATGGGCGACTTCGCGCATGCTTGGAAGACCGGCAAAGCCGAGAAAACGGCGCGCATCAGCTTCGCCACACCGGAATTACTGTGGAAAGTACTGACCGCCAAGCGCTGGGAACTGCTCAAGGCCCTGTGCGGCGCGGGCTCGATATCGATCCGCGAAGCGGCCCGCCGCGTGGGGCGCGATGTCAAAGCGGTTCATGGTGATGTCACGGCCTTACTGAATGCCGGCATCCTCGACCGCGCCGATGGTGGCGGAATCGTTTTCCCGTTCGACGCGGTGAAGGTGGAGTTTTTGTTGCAAGCTGCGTAGGCAAATTGGAAGCTTTGAAATGTATCAATACAAGACCCCTTACTTTCCTTACTTTCGTAGGCGGCGGAAAAGCCAACCGCAAAGGCACGCCGCAAGGCGGCGTAATCTCGCCGCTGTTGGCCAACTGCTACCTGCATCTTCTGGATCGACTATGGCAACGGCACAACCTCAAAGGCAAACTGCAAGCGCACCTGGTGCGCTACGCGGACGATTTTGTCGTGATGTGCCGAAAAGATGTAGAGGAACCGCTGAAAGTGGTGCGCCACGTGC
>JACRIU010000015.1 GCA_016235775.1 Hydrogenophilales bacterium | reverse complement strand
GCGCGGCGATCTCGCCGGCACCACCTCCGAGACCAAGATCAAGAAACTCACCAAGCGCCTGAAAGTGCTCGAGGCGTTCCTCTATTCCGGCAACAAGCCGGAATGGATGGTGCTGGAAATCCTGCCGGTGCTGCCGCCGGAGCTGCGCCCCTTGGTGCCGCTGGATGGCGGGCGCTTTGCGACATCCGACTTGAATGATTTGTATCGCCGCGTGATCAACCGCAACAATCGCCTGAAGCGTTTGTTGGAATTGAAAGCGCCGGAAATCATCGTGCGCAACGAAAAGCGCATGCTGCAAGAATCCGTCGATTCCCTGCTCGACAACGGCCGGCGCGGCAAAGCCATGACCGGCGCCAACAAGCGTCCGTTGAAGTCGTTGGCCGACATGATCAAAGGCAAAGGCGGCCGTTTCCGCCAGAACCCGCTGGGCAAGCGCGTGGACTACTCCGGCCGTTCGGTCATCGTGGTCGGCCCGCAGCTCAAGCTGCATCAGTGCGGCCTGCCGAAGAAAATGGCGCTGGAGCTGTTCAAGCCCTTTATTTTCCACAAGCTGGAAGTGCTGGGCATCGCCACCACCATCAAAGCCGCCAAGCGCGCGGTGGAGCAAGAAACCCCCGAGGTGTGGGATATCCTCGAAGACGTGATTCGCGAGCACCCGGTGATGCTGAACCGCGCACCGACCCTGCATCGCCTGGGCATCCAAGCCTTCGAGCCGGTCTTGATCGAAGGCAAGGCGATCCAACTGCATCCGCTGGTATGCGCGGCGTTCAACGCCGACTTCGACGGCGACCAAATGGCGGTACACGTGCCGCTGTCGCTCGAAGCGCAAATGGACGCGCGCACGCTGATGATGTCGTCCAACAACGTGTTGTCGCCCGCCAACGGCGACCCGATCATCGTGCCGTCGCAGGATATCGTGTTGGGCCTGTATTACATGACACGCGATCGCATCAACGCCAAGGGCGAAGGCGCGCTGTTCGCCGACCTGTCCGAAGTGTCGCGCGCGTATGAATCGCGCAAGGTCGATCTGCACGCCAAGGTGGCGGTACGCATCAAAGAATACGATGTGGATGCCGATGGCGCGAAGAAAGAAAAATTTACCCGCTACAACACCACGGTGGGCCGTGCGCTCTTGTCGGAAATCCTGCCGCCCGGCTTGTCTTTCGACTATGTGAACAAGGCGCTGAAGAAAAAAGAAATTTCCAAGCTGATCAACGCCAGCTTCCGTCAATGCGGTTTGCGCGAGACGGTCATTCTCGCCGACAAGCTGATGTATACCGGCTTCACCTTTGCGGCGCGTTCCGGCATGTCGTTCTGTGTGGACGATATGTTGATTCCGACCGAGAAGCAGGGTCTCCTCGGCAGCGCCGAGGAAGAAGTCAAAGAAATCGAACGCCAATACGCTTCGGGTCTGGTCACGCAAGGCGAGCGCTACAACAAGGTGGTGGACATCTGGTCGCGCGCCGGTGACGTGGTGGCGAAAGCCATGATGGACCAACTCGGTACGCAAGACACCGTGAATCGCGAAGGCAAGAAGGTCAAGCAAGAGTCGTTCAACTCGATTTACATGATGGCCGACTCCGGCGCGCGCGGTTCCGCCGCGCAGATTCGCCAGCTGGCCGGTATGCGCGGTCTGATGGCCAAACCGGACGGTTCCATTATCGAGACGCCGATCACGGCGAACTTCCGTGAAGGCTTGAACGTGTTGCAGTACTTCATCTCGACCCACGGCGCGCGTAAAGGCTTGGCCGACACCGCGCTGAAGACGGCGAACTCAGGCTACCTCACGCGCCGTCTGGTGGACGTAACGCAAGATTTGGTGGTCACCGAGCATGATTGCGCCACCGAGCAAGGCGTGGTGATGAAGGCCTTGATCGAGGGCGGCGAAGTGATCGAAGCCCTGCGCGAGCGCATCCTCGGACGGGTGGTTGCGGTGGATATTTACAACCCCGAGAACAGCCAAGTCATGTTCCCGGCCGGCACCTTGCTCAACGAAGATGCGGTGGATGCGATCGAAGCCGCCGGCATCGACGAAGTCAAAGTGCGCACCCCGCTCACCTGTGAAACGCGTTTTGGTTTATGCGCTCTGTGTTATGGACGCGATCTTGCGCGCGGCTCCCTGGTCAGTGACGGCGAAGCTGTCGGCGTGATTGCAGCACAATCGATTGGCGAACCGGGCACGCAGCTCACCATGCGCACCTTCCACATCGGCGGCGCGGCATCGCGTGCCGCGGTGGCCAGCCAGGTCGAGTTGAAATCCAATGGCACCGTGCGTTTTGGCCCGACCATGCGCTATGTATCCAATTCGCGCGGCGAGCTCGTGGTCATCTCGCGCACCGGCGAAGTCGTGGTGCAAGACGATAGCGGCCGCGAGCGCGAGCGGCACAAGGTGCCCTACGGCGCAACCCTGCACGTGATGGATGGCAATCCGGTCAAGGCGGGTAAAGCTGTCGCGACTTGGGATCCGCATACGCGCCCGATCATTACCGAATACGCCGGTAAGGTGCGTTTCGAGAACGTGGAAGAAGGCGTGACCGTCGCTAAGCAGATCGACGACGTGACCGGCCTCTCCACCCTGGTGGTGATCGACCCCAAACGGCGCGGCAGCGCAACCTCCAAAGGCTTGCGTCCGCAAGTGAAGTTGCTGGACGAAAAGGGCAAGGAAGTGAAGCTTGCCGGCTCCGACGCCCCGGTCAACATCAGCTTCCCGGTTGGCGCCATCATCACCGTGAAAGACGGCCAAGATGCGGGCGTGGGTGAAGTGCTGGCGCGGATTCCGCAAGAATCCACCAAGACGCGCGACATCACCGGCGGCTTGCCGCGGGTGGCGGAGTTGTTCGAGGCGCGTTCGCCTAAAGATGCCGGCATGCTGGCTGAAATCACCGGCACCGTTTCTTTCGGCAAGGACACCAAGGGCAAGCAGCGTTTGGTGCTGACCGATCTCGACGGTGTGGCGCATGAATATCTGATCTCGAAAGACAAACACGTTACCGTGCATGACGGTCAAGTCGTCAACAAAGGCGAGACCATTGTGGACGGCCCGGCCGAGCCGCACGACATTCTGCGTTTGCTGGGCGTGGAGGCCTTGGCGCGCTACATCACCGACGAGGTGCAAGATGTGTACCGCTTGCAAGGCGTGCGCATCAACGATAAGCACATCGAAGTGATCGTGCGTCAAATGTTGCGTCGCGTGCAGGTGACCGATGCCGGCGACACACGCTTCATTCTGGGCGAGCAAGTCGAGCGCGCCGAGTTGCTGGAAGAAAACGACCGCATCAAGGCGGAGGGCAAGCGCCCGGCGAGCTACGAGCACGTTTTGCTCGGGATCACCAAGGCTTCCCTTTCGACCGATTCGTTTATTTCGGCAGCCTCGTTCCAGGAAACCACGCGCGTGTTGACCGAAGCGGCGATCATGGGCAAACGGGACGACCTGCGTGGCCTCAAGGAAAACGTCATCGTCGGCCGCCTCATCCCTGCGGGTACCGGCTTGGCCTATCACCGCACGCGCAAGCGTCAGCGCTTGGGTTTGGACGTGGCAACGGGCTCGACCGATATCGAGTTGTTGGACGAAGGCACCGCTTCCGGAACAGAGGAAGTGGCTTAAACCAAGCGCTTTAAAGCAATTGGCAATAAGGGCGGCGAAAGCCGCCTTTTTTGTTTTAAATTAGCTGGTTGTGAAGCTTGCTTGCTGGGCTTGTGCGTGTCGCACCAAAACGAAGTGGGAGCCGGACCAGTCCGATCCTGCATAAGGGGTTGACAGGGTGCGGCTAAGCCCCTAAAATCGCCAGTCTTTTTACCCCAGCTCGGAATAAAAACCGCTCAACAGCGGCTCGGGCAATCGGTTTGAACTCGCGGTGGGACGGCGCTTACAACGCGCCGTCCCATCGTTTTTAACTGAAGGAACGCTATGCCAACCATTAACCAACTGGTGCGCAAAGGCCGCTCGGTCGAAACGGCCAAGAGCAAAGTGCCCGCGTTGCAAAGCAGCCCGCAAAAACGCGGCGTGTGCACCCGTGTGTACACCACGACGCCGAAAAAACCGAACTCCGCCTTGCGGAAAGTCGCCAAGGTGCGTTTGACCAATGGCTTCGAGGTGATTAGCTACATCGGCGGTGAAGGCCATAACCTGCAGGAGCACTCGGTGGTGCTGATCCGCGGCGGCCGTGTAAAGGATTTGCCGGGTGTGCGTTACCACATCGTGCGCGGCAGCTTGGATACCACGGGTGTGAAAGATCGCAAACAATCCCGTTCCAAATATGGTTCCAAGCGCCCCAAAGCGGCGTAATTTAAGTCATAAACGATTAGACCGAGGTCACTATGCCCCGTCGTAGAGAAGTCCCAAAACGTGAGATTCTTCCCGATCCGAAATTCGGTAACGTGGAAATATCCAAATTCGTCAACGTGCTGATGACCGGCGGCAAGAAATCCGTGGCCGAGCGCATTATGTACGGCGCGCTGACTCAGATCGCCACCAAATCCGGTAAGGATGCGGTTGAAGTGTTCAGCCAGGCGCTTTCCAATGTGAAGCCGATGGTTGAAGTGAAAAGCCGCCGCGTCGGCGGCGCGAACTACCAGGTTCCGGTCGAGGTGCGTGCGGTGCGCCGCATGGCGCTGGCCATGCGCTGGCTGCGCGACGCAGCGCGCAAGCGTGGTGAAAAATCCATGGGGCAGCGCCTCGCGAATGAATTGATGGAAGCGGCCGAAGGTCGCGGCGGTGCGGTGAAAAAGCGTGAAGAAGTGCACCGCATGGCGGATGCCAACAAGGCATTCTCGCATTACCGTTTCTAGTTAAATTAATAATGCAGGGGCGAGGCATGCCTCGCCCGGCATAGACGAAAGTTAGACAAAGTGGCACGTAAAACACCTATCGAGCGTTACCGCAATATCGGTATTTCAGCGCACATTGACGCTGGCAAAACCACGACCACTGAGCGCGTGCTGTTCTATACCGGCGTGTCGCACAAGATTGGCGAAGTGCATGACGGCGCGGCCACCATGGACTGGATGGAGCAAGAGCAAGAGCGCGGCATTACGATTACCTCGGCTGCCACCACTTGCTTCTGGAAGGGCATGGACGGCAACTATCCGGAACACCGCATTAACATCATCGACACCCCGGGCCATGTGGACTTCACCATTGAGGTGGAGCGTTCCATGCGCGTGCTGGACGGTGCGTGCATGGTGTATTGCGCCGTAGGCGGCGTGCAGCCGCAGTCCGAAACCGTGTGGCGCCAGGCCAACAAATACAAAGTGCCGCGTTTGGCCTTCGTGAACAAAATGGACCGCTCCGGCGCGAATTTCTTCAAGGTCTACGACCAAATGAAGAGCCGCCTCAAGGCCAATCCCGTACCGATCCAGATTCCAATCGGCGCGGAAGACAAGTTTGAGGGTGTCGTTGACCTGATTCGCATGAAAGCGATTTTCTGGGACGAAGCCAGCCAAGGCATGAAGTTTGATTTGCGCGATATTCCGGCTGATCTGGCCGAGCCCGCAAAAGAGTGGCGCGAAAAAATGCTGGAAAATGCAGCGGAAGCGTCCGAAGAGTTGATGAACAAGTACCTCGAAGAAGGCGACTTGTCTGAAGCGGATATCAAGCAGGGCTTGCGTGCCCGTACCATTGCCAGCGAGATCGTGCCGATGATGTGCGGTTCCGCATTCAAGAACAAGGGCGTCCAGGCAATGTTGGATGCCGTGATCGAATTCATGCCGGCGCCGACCGACGTTAAGCCGGTTGAGGGCGAGTTGGAAAATGGCGAAATGGGCGTGCGCCGTGCGAGCGACGACGAGCCGTTCGCGGGCTTGGCATTCAAGATCATGACCGACCCCTATGTCGGCCAGTTGATTTTCTTCCGGGTTTATTCCGGTACCGTGAATTCCGGCGACACCATTTACAACCCGGTGAAGGGTAAAAAAGAGCGCATCGGCCGCATTCTGCAAATGCACGCCAATCAGCGCGAAGAGATTAAAGAAGTGCGCGCGGGCGACATCGCGGCTGCCGTGGGTCTGAAAGAAGCGACCACGGGCGATACGCTGTGCGACCTCAATAAGACCATTATTTTGGAACGCATGGTGTTCCCCGAGCCGGTGATTCACGTCGCGGTGGAGCCGAAGACCAAGGCCGACCAAGAAAAAATGGGTCTCGCCTTGAATCGATTGGCGCAAGAAGATCCGTCGTTCCGTGTGCGTACCGACGAAGAAACCAACCAAACCATTATTTCCGGCATGGGCGAGTTGCATTTGGAAATTCTGGTGGATCGTATGCGCCGCGAATTTGGCGTCGAAGCGAATGTAGGCGCGCCGCAAGTGGCGTACCGCGAAGCAATCCGCAAGCCGGCCGAGGTCGAAGGTAAATTCATCAAGCAGTCCGGTGGCCGTGGCCAGTATGGTCACGTGTGGATCAAGCTGGAGCCCAACGAAGCCGGTAAGGGTTTCGAGTTTATCGATGCGATTAAAGGCGGTACCGTGCCGCGCGAATTCATTCCTGCGGTAGAAAAGGGCTTGCGCGAAACCTTGCCGAACGGCGTGTTGGCCGGCTTCCCGGTGGTGGATGTAAAAGTCACCCTGTTCGACGGTTCTTATCACGACGTGGACTCGAACGAGAATGCGTTCAAGATGGCGGCGTCGATGGCGTTCAAAGACGGCATGCGCAAAGCCAGCCCGGTATTGCTCGAGCCGATGATGGCGGTGGAAGTGGAAACCCCGGAAGACTATATGGGTGACGTGATGGGCGACTTGAATCGCCGTCGCGGCATCATCCAGGGAATGGAAGACATGCCCACCGGCAAGATCGTCAAAGTGGAAGTGCCCTTGGCGGAAATGTTCGGCTATTCCACCGACCTGCGTTCGATGTCGCAAGGCCGCGCCACTTACAGCATGGAATTCAAGCACTACTCCGAAGCCCCGCGAAATGTCGCGGAAGCCGTCATTAACAAGAAATAGCAAGAAATAGTTTCCAACTTTTTATTTAGAGGAACGCGATCATGGCAAAAGGCAAATTTGAGCGCACCAAGCCGCACGTGAACGTAGGGACGATTGGTCACGTCGACCATGGTAAAACGACGCTGACGGCGGCGATCACCACCATCTTGTCCAAGAAATTTGGCGGCGAAGCCAAAGCCTACGACCAGATTGACTCGGCTCCGGAAGAAAAGGCGCGCGGCATTACGATTAATACCGCCCACGTCGAGTATGAGACCGAAAACCGCCACTACGCCCACGTCGACTGCCCGGGTCATGCCGACTACATCAAAAACATGATCACCGGCGCCGCCCAAATGGACGGCGCCATCCTGGT
>JACRIU010000007.1 GCA_016235775.1 Hydrogenophilales bacterium | reverse complement strand
TGATCGAACCCACCTTGGTGGAAGTAATCCGCTCTTGCAGGCGACCCATTTCTTCCGCCAGTGTCGGTTGATAACCCACCGCGGAAGGCATACGGCCCAACAGCGCGGACACTTCGGTACCGGCCAGGGTGTAGCGGTAGATGTTGTCAACGAACAGCAGCACGTCTTTGCCCTCGTCGCGGAAATTTTCCGCGATGGTGAGGCCGGTCAGCGCCACGCGCAGACGGTTGCCGGGCGGCTCGTTCATCTGGCCATAAACCAGGGCCACCTTATCCAGCACGCCGCCTTCTTTCATCTCGTGATAGAAGTCGTTGCCTTCGCGGGTGCGCTCACCCACACCGGCGAACACGGAGTAACCCGAGTGCTCCACCGCGATGTTGCGGATCAGCTCCATCATGTTCACGGTCTTGCCCACGCCGGCGCCGCCGAACAGGCCGACCTTGCCGCCCTTGGCGAACGGGCAGAACAAGTCGATCACTTTGATGCCGGTTTCGAGAATCTCGGTTGATGCGGCCAGCTCGTCGAAGGACGGCGCGTGGCGATGAATCGAGGCTTGCTTGTCGGCGTCCACCGGGCCTGCTTCGTCGATCGGGCGGCCCAGCACATCCATAATGCGGCCCAGGGTCTTGGTGCCGACGGGCACCATGATCGGCGCGCCGGTGCCGGTCACTTCCAAGCCACGGCGCAGACCGTCGGTGGAGCCCAGCGCGATGGTGCGCACCACGCCGTCACCCAATTGCTGTTGCACTTCGAGCGTCAAATCGATGCCGCTCACTTTCAACGCGTCATACACCTTGGGCATGTTCGCGCGACCGAACTCCACGTCGATCACCGCGCCGATGCACTGAACGATCTTTCCTTGGCTCATGTTCGTTTCCTAATAGTCAGATTCAAAATCTTTTTTGCCACAGCGATCACAGAGAAAACCTTGGGGAAGTTTTGCCTTTCTCTGTGTCCTCTGTGATCTCTGTGGCGAACGGGTTTGCACTTACACCGCCGCCGCGCCGCCAACGATTTCCGACAACTCTTTCGTGATCGCAGCTTGGCGGGTCTTGTTATATATCAGCGTCAATTCGTCTATCAGGTTGCCCGCGTTGTCGGAGGCCGCCTTCATCGCCACCATGCGCGCGCTTTGTTCCGAAGCCATATGCTCGGCCACCGCTTGATACACGGTGTATTCGACATAGCGCGGCAGCAGGACATCGAGGATATCTTTCGCATCGGGCTCGTACAGGTAATCCCAATAATGCTCCCGGGTGCCGAATTTTTCTTCGCCGTCGGACTTGGAAATGGCATCGGGCTGATCTACGATGGGGGCCAGCTGCATCAGCATCGGTTCCTGCTTCATGGTATTCACGAATACAGTGGAGCACAGATAGATCGCGTCGATCTCGCCTTTGAGATAGTGGTCCAGCATTACCGTCACCGGCGGCAGCAACTTGTCCATCGCGGGGGTATCGCCCATGTGGGTCAGATACGACACGATGTTCGCGTTCATGCGCTGCATGAAGCCGAAACCCTTGGCGCCAATGGCGCACACCTGGACTTGCTTGCCTTCCTGACCCCACTCCTTGACCTTGCTCACCGCGACGCGCAGCACGTTGGTATTGAGGCCTCCGCACAGACCCTTATCGGAGGTGACCAGAATCAAACCCACGTTTTTGATCTGCTCGCGCTTTTGCAATAGCGGATGGTGGTATTCGGTCTTGGCATGGCTCATGCGCCGCATCACGGCGCGGATCTTGGCGCCATAGGGGCGGGCGGCGCGCATCCGTTCCTGCGCCTTGCGCATTTTGGATGCGGCCACCATTTCCATGGCCTTGGTGATTTTCTTCGTGTTCTTGACGCTATTGATCTTGACACGAATTTCGCGGCTGCTCGCCATCGCCGTTTTCCTTAGTAGGTGCCGGTTTTCTTGAACTCGTCGAGCGCGGCGGCGAGTTGCTTCTCGGTCGCGTCGTCCATATCTTTGGTATTGGCAATCGTGTCGAGCACGCTTTGATGCTTGCTCTTCATGAAGGCATACAGTGCGGATTCAAACGCGAGGACTTTATTCACTTCCACTTCGTCGATGTAGCCCTTGTTCACGGAGAACAGCGAAACCGCCATTTGCGCCACGTTCATCGGCGAGAATTGCAATTGCTTCATCAGTTCGGTCACGCGCTTGCCGCGCTCCAACTGCTTGCGAGTCGCTTCGTCGAGATCGGATGCGAACTGCGCGAACGCCGCCAACTCGCGGTATTGCGCCAGCGACAAACGCACGCCGCCGCCCAGCTTTTTAATCACCTTGGTTTGCGCCGCGCCGCCCACGCGCGACACCGAAATACCGGCGTTGATCGCGGGACGCACGCCGGCGTTGAACAGGTCGGTTTCCAGGAATATCTGGCCGTCGGTAATCGAAATCACGTTGGTCGGCACGAAGGCGGTCACGTCACCGGCTTGGGTTTCAATCACCGGCAGCGCGGTCAGCGAACCGGTCTTGCCTTTGACTGCGCCGTTGGTGAATTTCTCGACGTACTCTTCGTTCACCCGTGCGGCGCGCTCCAGCAAACGCGAGTGCAGATAGAACACGTCGCCCGGATACGCTTCGCGGCCCGGCGGGCGGCGCAGCAGCAGGGAAATTTGACGGTAGGCCCAAGCTTGCTTGGTCAGATCGTCGTACACGATCAGCGCGTCTTGGCCGCGGTCGCGGTAATACTCACCCATGGTGCAGCCGGCGTAGGGCGCGATGTATTGCATCGCGGCGGAGTCGGATGCGGAGGCGGCCACCACGACGGTGAAAGCCATCGCGCCGTGCTCTTCCAGTTTGCGCACCACGTTGGCGATGGTGGAGGCTTTTTGGCCCACCGCCACGTAAATGCAGAACATGTCCTGGCCTTTTTGGTTGATGATCGCATCCACCGCCACGGCGGTCTTGCCGGTTTGACGATCGCCGATGATCAGCTCGCGCTGGCCGCGGCCGATGGGCACCATGGCGTCGATCGACTTCAAGCCGGTTTGCACCGGCTGCGACACCGATTTACGCGCGATCACGCCCGGGGCGATTTTCTCTACCGGCGCGTTGAGCTTGGCGTTGATCGGGCCTTTGCCGTCGATGGGCTGGCCCAGCGCGTTCACCACGCGGCCGACCAGCTCGGGGCCGATGGGCACTTCCAGAATGCGCCCGGTGCATTTCACCGTATCGCCTTCGGTAATGTGTTCGTAGTCGCCCAGCACCACGGCGCCGACCGAATCGCGCTCGAGGTTCAGCGCCAGGCCGAAGGTATTGCCGGGGAATTCCAGCATCTCCATGGCCATCACGTTGGACAGGCCGTGCACGCGCACGATGCCGTCGGTGACCGAGACGATGGTGCCCTGGGTGCGCGTATCCGCGCCGGTTTCCAGGCCTTGAATCTTGTTTTTAATCAGTTCGCTGATTTCAGATGGATTGAGTTGCATGGCTACTCCTAAGATTTGAGCGCGGACGACATTTTTTGGAGCTGACCGGCGACGGAGCCGTCAATCACCACATCCCCCACCACGATGCGCGCGCCGCCGATCAGGCTGGCGTCAACTTCTGTGGTGGCTTTAACTTTACGTGCGAAGCGTTTTTCCAGACCGGCGACCAGCGTTTGGCGCTGTGCGTCATCCAAGGGGAATGCGGACGAGATCACCGCCTCCACTTCGCCCTGATGCGCGCGCTTGAGCTCCTCATACAGCGCGGCGATGTCGGGTAAAGTGGCCAGGCGATCATTTTCGATCAGCATTTTGACGAAGTTTTTGCCTTGCTCGTTCAGCTCGGTATCGCACACCCCCAAGAACACGCGGGCCACATCAGCAGCAATCACATTGGGGTTGGTGATGAGCGCGACCATCTGGGCATCTTGTGCGACCGCAGCGCAGGTCGCGAGCATGCGCGACCAAGCGTCGAAGGCATTGCCGTCTTGCGCCAAGCGAAACACGGCTTCTGCGTAGGGGCGTGCGATGGTGACCAATTCAGCCATTACAGTTCCTTCTTAATGGCTTCGAGCAGGTCGGCGTGGGACTTGGCATCAACTTCGCGGCGCAGGATTTTTTCCGCACCGGCCACGGCGAGGGCCGCCACGCTTTCGCGCAAGGATTCGCGGGCACGGGTGGCTTCCTGGTCGATCTCGGCCTTGGCGGCGGCGATCAAGCGATCGCCTTCCGCTTTTGCGACGCCTTTGGCTTCTTCGACGATCTGCGCGGCGCGTTTTTCCGCCTGCGCGATCACTTCCGCTACTTTGCTTTTCGATTCACGCAAGTTGTCGGCGGCGCGCTTGGAGGCGAGCTCCAACTCGTGCTTGCCGCGCTCGCCGGCGGCGAGGCCGTCGGCGATGTGCTTCTTGCGCTCGGCCAAAGCATTCATGATGGGCGGCCACACGAGCTTCATGCAGAACCAGACGAACACCAGGAAGGTGAGCGTTTGGCCGATGAGAGTCGCATTAATGTTCATGTTCTATCTTTCAACAGGTGTTCGCGGATTACTTCACAACCGCGAACAGGACGTACATGGCCAGACCGACGGCGATCATCGGCACCGCGTCCACCAGCCCCATCACGATGAAGAATTGGGTGCGCAGCATGGGGATCAGCTCCGGCTGGCGCGCGGCGCCTTCCAGGAAGCGGCCGCCGAGAATGCCGATGCCGACCGCGGCGCCGAGCGCGCCCAAGCCCATCATCAAAGCGCCGGCGATGTATAACAGTGCGTTTGCCATTTCCATTTGTAAATCTCCTTGAGTTTGACGTTACTTGCAACTAAAGAACTAAAAATCAGTGGTGCGCTTGCTGCGCCATATCCATATATACAATGGTCAGCGTCATGAAAATAAAGGCTTGCAGGGTAATAATCAGGATGTGGAACACCGCCCATGCCCACTGCAACACGCCGGCGAAAATACCGAAGCCGATACCGGCGCCGAACATGATGGCGATCAGGATAAAGATCATCTCGCCCGCATACATATTGCCGAAGAGACGCAGCGCCAGCGAAACCGGCTTGGCGATCAGGTTCACGCCTTCCAGCAGCAGGTTGGCCGGCAGGCCCCATTTGCCGAAGGGCTGGAACGCCAGCTCGGCAAAGAAGCCGCCGACTCCTTTGAATTTGATGCTGTAGAAAATAATCAGGAAGAACACGGCAATCGACATGCCGAAGGTCATGTTGGGATCGGTGGTGGGCACCACTTTGAAGAAGGGCAAGCCCAACTTATCGGCTATTTGCGGCACGTGATCGACGGCCAGCAGGTCCATGAAATTCATCAGGAAAATCCAGATAAAGACGGTCATGGCCAGGGGTGCGACCAGCGGACTTTTTCCGCTATAGGAACCGCGCACGCTGTTGTCGATGAACTCGATAATCCACTCGACGAAATTTTGCAGTCCGCCCGGCACGCCCGCCGTGGCGCGTTTTGCCGCGCTGCGGAAGACCAACAGGAACAGCGCGCCGAGAAAAACCGCCACGCCGAGCGAATCCACATGGAACGCCATGAAGCCCATATCCTTGGCTTCTTTAGCCGTATGCGCCATCGTCCAGGTGTCTTGCTGCAACACCTCTTGTTGGCCGGCATGATCTTCACGCGCATAGCCCGCAGGCAGCTTGCCGTAAGTCAGGTTCTGTAAATGGTGCTTGATATAGTCAGAGGATGAATGCGCTGCTTCAGACATGTTTACTTTTCTTCCGTATCACGCGAGCCCACATCAATTGTGAAGGGGGCCAAAATCCAAATCGTTTGCCCCAGGATAAAACCGGCCAACAAACCCAAGGGCATCAGCTTTAAGCCGCCAAAGCCCGCCGCCAGCAACACGCCGGCCAACAGGTAACGCTCTAACCATGATCGATAAAACTCGCTGAGGCTGGGTTGCGCGGCGACTGTTGCGCGCCCTTGGCGCATGCGCCACGCGATCATTATTGTATTTGCGGCGGCGATCCCCGCGCCGAACCCAACTGCCTTGGCAACTCCAATCCCCCAGATCGCATATGCGCCCAGACTGGCGGCAAGTAACAGCGCGAGTTGCAAGCTCAGCACCCGTCGAATCCGTCGATCCATGACCCCCGGTGACCTTATACGGCCCAATTCGTTCCGGCCAGGAAAAGCGCGGAATTATAGTCCGGATCGGGATTTTGCGTCAAACCGGGGGGTGGATCGCCCAGGGGGAACGGACTCCGGCACTCGGCTTACCCCATTCATTAAACCCAGAACATCGAGCAGTCCGGGAATGCGGGCTTAATATTTGATTCCCTGAATAGGCATGAAACTCAGCCGGCTTAGACCAAGCCGACTTGCCGGCAAGGATGCCGGCGCTACGGCAGGGGCGAGGCATGCCTCGCCCGCCACTACAGGTTGCCCTGAATATCGAGCAAGTCTTTCAACTGCGCCAGCGTGCCATCATCCTTGATCACCGTTGCCAGCCAATGCTCCAGCGGCATCTCGGCCCACTTCGCGGCGCGTTCGGCGAGCAGCGACACAGGGCTGTGCGGCTCGTTGTGGCGAAAATATTTGGCGACATCGCGCAGGGCGCGCACCGCATCGGCACGATTGCGGATCGCGCCGACCGATACCACGGCCAGGCTTTGAACGGACGCAGCAGATTCGGTCATGGCAATTTCCTCGTTTACGGTTTCATTGCTTGGCTCGGCTTCAGCCGCCCCCCCCAGCTTGCGGTAGATGCGCTCCACCAGATCGGCGCAATCTTGTATTGCCTCACGCAAATCCTTGAGCCCTGGCGCATCGCGTCCAAAGGCTTGATCAACATTGGCTTCAAAGGCTTTAAATACCGCCGCTGCTTGCGTCACTTGGGCGTAGAGCGGTTCGTAGTAAGCACGGCCGGAATTCGCCACGGCTTTATCGAAAGCCTCCGCCGGGAGCTTGCCTTCACTGATGGCGCGCGCTTTGGCGTCCGGGTCTTTCAAGCCTTGGTTCTCGACCGCGCGCGACTCTTCCCACTTCAACCACGCATGGCCGCCGGTGTCGGGGCGGGTCAGCGGAATCGAGCGCACGCTGAGCGGTAAATTCGCATTCAACCACTCGATCTTGCCCGCGCGCTCATCCAGATCGCCGGGGTCGTAGGCGGGATAACAAAATTCCCAATAATCAGTGACCAGGCTGTTGAGCACTTTAATCCCGTGCGCCAAACCCGTGAAACCTTCCAGCTTGGTCAGCGCCTCGGTGTACCAGTTGGCGATTTGCATGTCTTTGGATTTGGTCTTCAGCGCATCGCCGCACAGATCGCGCACCTTGGGCCAATTCGCTTGCTTGATGTCGGCCTCCCACGCGCCCTGCGCCAGGCTGGAATCATCCGCACGGCGCGCCTCGCGGATATCGTCGAACAAGGTGGAATAGGACATGTCCTCTCCGCACGGATGTGCGTCGGATACTTGCTGCAGAAATTCGTGCATACGTGGATCGTTCATCGTGTGCCTCGCAATCGATTATTTCGTTATAACCAAAACGGCTGTTGAGCCTAGCCCCGGCCCAAATTCCCCAGCGACGAAATCAACTCTGCGCCGCAAGTGGTCTTGTGCCCTTCCAGCGCCACGGCGCGGCCGTCAATCGCCCAACTCGGGTCGCCTTCGGCAATAGTGCAATTGCTGTGGCCGCGCCTCGGACAAGTACAACTATCGCCAACACGCGCCGCGTTCTTGCCCATGATGGAATAATTGCCCGCTGCGCTCACCACTTCACCGCCGTGGCTGGTGGAATCGCCCAATCGAATCACGCGTCGCATATTGTTCTCCTCTCCATTACGCGCTCGCCGGCAGCACGAATGACATCGCCACCTGGCGCGTTTGAAAATGTGTCACGAGCACCGGCTTTTGCAATTTGGCGGCTTTCGCCGCCGCCAGACCCAGCATCAAATACGGCGTGGCGCGGCCGCAATCACCGGCATGCACCACGACATTGGTGCCTTCGTTCACCGGCGCGAGATCCAGACCGGCCTCGCTCAACGCTAAGCCGACCCCCGCCAAACGACTGCCGCAGACCGCAATGCCGCCGGCGTTATGCACCAGCCAAGCGCTATCGGCAAGCTTGAGCGGCGGGGTTTGTGACGGCTCCACGGCTTCGTCCCCAAATTTGAAATGCGGCTCGATCAAGGCGGCGTTGATACCCGCCAGATCCAACAGGCGGCGCAGGTTTTGCGTAACTTGCATCGGGCGCATTTTTTCTTCCATCTCAACCCACGCCGGGCGGCGCAGTTGTGCAAGTGTTGGCAGCGTAGCCAAGGTTTCGCGCCAATCTGTCGGCAAGGGCGCGAGAACAGTAATCATGCCAGGGGCTAACTGGGCGCGCTCCCAATAGGGCGTCATCACATCATCCGCGCCAGCAGGAGCGATCTCATCCAATTGCGCGAGCACGCCGGGTAAGGCGGGCGACGTAAGCAACATGCCGACCAGGGCTTGCCCGGCTTTGCCAAACCATTGCTCGCGCTGCGTTTTTGCATTGTTTGATTCTTCGCTTTTGGCTTGGTTGGCGTGTGGCGACTCGAACGCCAACACGACCGCGCCTGGCAGCTCCGGCTGCGTGGCGCATAGGTCAATCAAATCTTGCGGGCTTGCCACGCGCTGCTGCAAACCCAACACCGCGCCCAACGTAATATCCGTCGGCCAGGCTGATCCCATTTTCGATACCGCCGCCTCGCGCGCCACTCGCACCATCTCGGCAAGATCGGCAAACGCCCGCTCACTCGGCCCCAGCACATACACCGGGAATGTCAGCGCCGCCGGGCATCGCACCGACAGCGCCGTGAATAATTCCGTCAACTGCGTACCCGGCCACGCGGCGGGCGCTTCTGCTGCTAGCTCGGCTATTTCCTCATCGAGCAACATCACCTGCAAGTCGTCGGTGGAAACCGCTAAATGCTCCGCCTCGCCATGCTTGGATACATCGCGCACTTGCAACCAGCGAAAATCAACCCGCGCGCGCCGCTCGGCTAGCTCATTATCAAACTCCGCACGGCGCTCGGCGCGTTGCTTCTCCAACGTTGCGCGCTTCGCCTCCGCCTCCGCCGCCTGATCTGCATCCTTCGTGCGCGCCCGCCAAGCACGCCACCCCAACCACCCCGCCCACACTGCCAGCGGCGGCAGCAAGTGAATCGCCACCAGCGACACATTGCCGTGCTTCGCAATATCGATGCCGATGGCGAACCAGAGCAGCGCGATCCAGAGGGCGAGGAAGACTGTTAGGAGCAGGAGTTTTTTTATCATGGGGGTATTCAGTAAGGTTTGCGGCTAAGGAAAACAAGATAACCAACGGCCTTCATGCGTAATGATTTAACGATTAATATTCACAGAAAAATAAAAAGTTTGTTTTCCAAAACCTGTTGCCACGCCTTTTTGGCTGCACGCAGTTCATTCACGGTGGCAATAGGGGATATGTGTCCCGGCCATGATTTTGAAATATCGCCTCCGGGTTCGGTAGGCTCGTAGTACGCGATTTGTGTAAGCGCTTGGTAACAGAGAATTCCCAACATCACCGGCCTCCCATTTAGCCGTGTCTGTGTAGGCGACTCGTCGTCAATGCACGCCACTAAAATAGGCAGGGCTTGCTGGCGGTTTTCCGAGGTAACAATTTCATCCAACCTAACCTTGTCGGAATAGCGATAACGTTTAGTCTCTTCGTCCCAGACATATTGCCCGCCAGCATTTCCCAACGCCTCAGATATGCTTGTTTTTTCATTTTGCTTCGACAAGTCTTGCGTGCTGCATCCAGGCATGCTTGCCACTAGCAAGTAACCCGCTACCAACCAGAGTGCACACTTGAGTGTCTTCATATTACAAAAACGCCCATAATTATTAAGGCGCAAGTCGTGGGAAAGGCGTTGCGCGGATTGCCCCCTCCGTCGCGACATCATAGGCGACCAAGGTTTGATAATTCCGATAATTTCCAACCTTCGCTTCATCGGCTAACCACATCACCCAATCCGGCTTGCCGTTATTGTTCAAGTCCAAAACTGCAACGATTTCCAGCTTGTAATGCCAATCCGGCGTTTCGTATGTTACGGAAGTGCTGTTGGTTTTGACGGTGCCGGCATCAAAATGGTTGAACGCGAATTTCTTTTCGCCAAGCCTCTGAAATAGGGACGAAGAAAAGGAACGCAAATCGAGTCGAGCCGCCAGCAAGTGGCCATATTCGTTTTCTCTAGCGCCTTCCCTATATTTTTTATTGCCTATAATCTCCAGCACATCACATATCAGATAATCGCTCTTCGCTATTTGGTTGCTCACGCCTTCTTTTGGAACCGCTTCCTTAATTAAGCGACTATAGGTTTCACACGTCTCTGCCGCTAACCCGGATTCAAATTCAATCACCCCACGCTTTTTGTGAATCGTTTCACTGTATTGCTTAACCCCATTTAACACACCATCCCCGTAGATGGTGACAGCAACCGGGGCGTCAATCCTGGTTTGGCAAGCGGCTTGGAATGCGATAGCCATCACGGCTAAAATCAATTTCCAGGTCATTTAATTGCTTCCAACAATGCCGCTTCTTTTTTTCTCCGAGTTGGGTAAGCATCGCCGAAATTCTTAAGCAGCTTCGTGCATTCCTTCCAATCTTGAGCGATTGCAGCCTCCCAGAATTTAGGGGTCGCCGTCGCAAGATTTGCTCCATATTGAAAAGAGACGGAGGCAATAGCTGTCTGCGCTTCTGCGGGCAATTCAAAAAATTTCTTGCTATTCTTTGCAACCGTATCGTATTTCAGCGTTATTTGTTCTACATGCTTTGTCTTTACCGCTTTGTCTATCTCCGATGCCTGCTCGGGCGTTACCGTCAGGGTGGACTTCTCTAAGGCTTGTTGGGCTTCCTTCCCTGTTTTCCCTAAAAAGGGTTTTAGCTTTGCGATCAAATCGTCTGAAAAACCGAGTGCTTTCAAATCCGCTTCACCTCTCTGCCCCAAGTCAAAGCCCGTCGCAATCGTAACCCCACTTTTACTAACATCCGCTGCAGGCACATAACCCGAGGTTTTACTGCCACCCTCCAGGTCGCTGATAAATTTATAGTCAATATTTCCTGCCATTGTCGTGGTTCCTATTTCTAATCACTAAACTAGTTGAGATCAATATTGTGCTATGGCTACAAGGTACAAATAAGCGGCGGCGAGCAAAAATCGCTCGCCGCACGCTTAAACGCTTACGCGGCGACTTTGTTGCTGGTCAAATCCCAACCCGCGCTGACGTTACCGCCGCCCGCGCCATCGGCGCGTTTCTGCTGGGTATAAGTCCACTTGATTTTGCCGTAAGAGAAACGGACATTCTCGTTCGGAAAATCACCGCCAGCCGATCCAGACGGCGCAATGCTGGAAACCAGCACCTGCTCTAACTTGATCTCCATGTATTTCAGCTTGTCGCCACCGGCACGGCACAACTCAATAGTAATTTCTTTGATGTGTTTGCCGGTGCAGACCGCTTCGTACAGCTTGGGGCTGGCCTTGTCCAACAGGTGGGTGATGTTGAACGTGCCGTGGTTCACGCGCTCGGCAGTGGCGCCGCCGGCATTGCTGGCGGTGGCGGAGGCGGGCTGGTCCATGCTGTGGGAAAAGGACGTGATCTCTACCCAATCCTTGTGCTTGTCGTCCGAGCTTTCGCCCGGAATGCCGTCAATCTTCATGAATGCGTCAAATGCCATGGTTACATCTCCTTAATGTCTTACGGGGTTAAAAAACTGCCAGGTTAAAAACATCAGCGCGCCGACTGCGGCAGCTCGGCTACCAGGCGCAATGAAATCGTCAATTCGTCCAACTGGAAATGCGGGCGCAGGAAGGCGGCGGCGCGATATACGCCGGGCTTGCCCGGCACTTCGACTACATCCACTTGGGCTTCGCGCAGCGGGTATTTGGACTTGGCTTCTTGCGAGGCCGAGTCGTCCAGCAGCACGTATTGCGCGAGCCAGGTGTTGAGGAAGTCCTGCACGTTTTGACGCGAGGCGAAGCTGCCGATTTTGTCGCGCATGATCGCCTTGAGGTAGTGCGCGATGCGCGAGGCGGCGAAGATATAGGGCAGTTGCGTCGACAGGCGCGCGTTGGCATTGGCCGAATCGGTGTTGTAGCTCTTGGCTTTTTGCGAGGACTGGCCGCTGAAGAACGCGGCGTAGTCGGTGTTTTTGCAATGCACCAAGCTGATGAAGCCCAAGTCTGACAGGAGTTTTTCGTTGCGGTCGGTAATGGCGATTTCGGTCGGGCATTTGAGCGCAATTTCGCCATCGTCGGTTTTGAAGGTGTGGGTGGGGAGTCCCTCTACCAAGCCGCCGCCTTCTACGCCGCGAATCGCAGCGAGCCAGCCGAAGTTGGCGAAGGCATCGGTCAGCCGTGCGCCGAATGCGTAGGCTGCATTGGCCCACAAATACTTGGAGTGGTCGGTGCCGTCCACATCTTCTTCGAAATTGAATGCTTCCACCGGCACGGTATCGCGCCCATAGGGCAAGCGGCCCAGCACATGCGGCAGCATCAGGCCGACGTAACGCGAATCTTCCGACTCGCGGAACGACTTCCACTTGGCGTATTCGACCGTATCGAAAATCTTCGCCAGATCGCGCGGCTTGCCCAGATCGGTGAATGCCTCCAGACCGAATAGCTGAGCCGAAGCCGCCGAGATCAAGGGCGCGTGCGAGGCGGCCGCGACATGCGATAGTTCTTCCAGCAGGTAGAAATCTTCCGGGTGGCGCGAGAACTCAAAGTCGCCGATCAGCGCGGCATAGGGCGCGCCGCCGAAGGTGCCATACTCTTCTTCGTAGATCTTTTTGAACAAGGCGCTCTGGTCAAATTCGGGCGAGGTCTTGAAGTCCTTGACCAGGTCTTTTTTGGAGGTGTTGAGCACCTTGATCTTGAGCATGGTGCTGGTTTCGGATTGCTGCGTCAGGTATTTCAGGCCGCGCCAGGAAGCCTCCAGTTTCTGGAACTCTGCATGGTGCATGACGGCGTTCAACTGTTCCGAAATCAGGTGATCGATCTCGGCCACGCGCGCATCGAGGCTGGCGACCAAATCTTTAGACACGGTGACGGCGCCGGCCAGGACTTGATCCACCAACTCGGCAATCAGATCGCGGGCGTGGGTTTTTTCCTGCTCGTTGGTGGCGACACGGCTTTCATCGACGATGGCGTCGAGCAAACCAGCCGCCGGTGGCGGCATCTTCGCTTGAGTTTGAGTTTGCGCTTGGATATTCATGGTGGCCCCTTATTTGGCTTGGTTTTGCGTAGCGATCTCGCGCAATTTTTCGGTGTCGCGCAGCACGTCGTCGAGGATTTCCTCGAGCTTTTCGTTGCCCATCACCTTGTTGCGCAAATCGGACAGCTTGGCGCGCATGTCGAGCAATTGCTTGAGTGGCGCGACGCGGTTCACGATTTCGGTCGGCTCGAAGTCTTCGAGCTTCTCGAAATCAAGATCGACCGACAATTGCGTGCCGTCGTTCTTGAGCTTGTTATCCACGCGCAGCGCGAGGCGAGGCGCGGCGCCTTTGAGCACGTCATCGAAATTGTCGCGGTCGATCTGAACGAACTTGCGCTCTTTCAGCTTCGGCAGCGGCTCTTTTGGCTGGCCGCTGAGATCGGCGAGCACGCCCAGCACAAACGGCAGCTCCTTGGTCTCGATGGCGTCCCCAACTTCGACGTCATAAGTGATTTGAACCCGCGGCGGACGCACCCGGGATAACTTTTTCTGCGTACTTTCCTTAGCCATAACAACCCCCTTATCTACTGATGCGACACAGCCAATCGCCCGCCGGCATGGGTTGCGAATTTCAGCAATTCGGACACCGATGCGGCGGGATTAGCCAACAACCGAGACAGCGCATAGGCCGTTTCGGAATAAAAACGATGCGAGCGCCAAACCTCTTGCTCTTGTGCGAGATTCAGCGCGTCATCATCGGAAAACACATTGCCCAGCAGCAGCGGCATCATCTTCTCCGCGACGCTGTCCAGGCACACATACAAGCGCGAGCCGCTGGTTAGAAAAATCCCCGCGATCCTTCCCGGCCCGCCGGATAATCGATCGATCAGGTCCAGCCAAGCAGCGGCGGCAAGCGCGGACTGACCCGGCTCACCCGGCAGGTGAATCACGATCGGCTGATTGTCATCGGACGGAAAGCGCCGCAGGTAGTCGGCGTGGAACGCGATGTTCAGGCACGCCTGGCTCAAGGACTCATTGGAAAGATACGATTCCGAGCCGCGCTCCAGCGCCGTGGCCTGTGTCCTATCGGCAAATTGATTCAGCACTGCGCGCGCCAGGTTGAAGTCGATTGCGTGGATGTTGAAATCGGCGGAGTAGCCCTGCAAATATTGCTGGCACGACAGCGCCTCAACTGAGTTGTCGAGCGCGTTGTCGATCTGCGCGACCAAATCGTCGTGGAATACTTCATACGCAATCGGGATCAGCGGCGCGTTGGCTGCAATCTCTTCCACGCCGCGCAGCACGCCCCCGACCAAAGGAAAGCGCCGTCCCGCCTGGTCCCGGCTGGCGCGCCAGGCGCCAACCATCCAATTGCGCGCGGTGCGATCGCGGCAGGCATACACCACCGCCGGCGTGTTGTCGTAGCGCTGCTCCCAATCCGTGCTGCCTGCCAGCGCCGCCAGCCCTGCCGCCAAGCGTTCGTCCAGCTCATTCACCGCCGGGTGGGCGGCGTTTACCCGCACGAAATCCGCGCGATGCGGCAGCTTGCCGAATACCGCGTAATCGCTGACTTGTTCCGGTGGTCGAAGAAATGGCATGCCCATGCGTCAGCTCCTTAGTTTGCGATTTTTTCCGGCAGCCCAACCCGGCGCAGGCCTGAAAGCGCGATCGGATTCGCGCCCGAGACCATGCGGAAATTGAAGCGGATGGGGATCACCTCGTCGCGCGCGCGCGCCTCGGCGGATTTCACCCGCCACTCCAAGCGCACGTCATGCGCGTAGGGGTTGTCGGCATAGGCCTGCGCCAGCAGCCGCATCAAGCCCAAGCGCCCAGGGTGGCTCGCGATCGGCGTGGCGACACCGGCGAACGACACGATATTCAGCCGCGCGCCTTGCGCATTCGGCTGGTTGGCCGCGCTCGGCCAGGAGAAGGTGGTCCAGGCTTGCGGGCCATTGCGGTAACGCAGTTGCTGGCCATCGATCTCGATGGTGATCTCGGATAGACCGGGCGTCGGCACCGGCTGCAACTCGAATTTCGAGCCATCGCCTTCTTGCAACACCGCATTTGCCACAGTGGTCAGACGCGATATTCCCGCGAGAAAGCCGGGATTAAAATCCACGCCCATATTGGCCCAGGTGCGCGCCGCATAGGTGTCGCCGCGGCGCACCACCAATGCCCCCAGGACGCGATCGAGGAATTTGGGCAGCGTGCCCTCGCCCGGCCGGAGGAATTTGGCGATGTCGGCCATTTGCGCTTCATTGCTCGAGTCGGCGAATGGATATTTGCCCGACAGCGACACCCACTGCCCCCACACCTGCTCAGCCCACAGGCGATTGATATCGGCCTCGGCAGGCGGGATCAGCGCGGCGTAGGTTGCCATCAGGGGGCGCACCAATAGCGGGCGCAGCGCGTCTTTGGCATCCTGGTCGGCGCTGCCCAACAGCGCCCCGTCCACAAATTGCAGCGCCTCGGCCAATTCAGATGCGGAACCGGCCAGCGTGACTTGCATGAATTGGCGGGCAGCCGCGCCCGGCTCGTTCGATGCGGCAATGCCGGCGACCCGGCCCTTCAGTTTCAGCAAGGTATCAAGGTAGCCATTGAGCGCCGTGCGCCCCCCGCTGTCGGCCGCGGCCAATTGCGCCAGCACGATGAATTTGCCGCCGACCTCGCCCGTTGCCTGCGGCTGGTTCGAGTTAGCTTGCGGGCCGGCGGACAGCACCCGATCCAGAACTGAGTTCTTCGTGTTCTCCAGCGTCTTTTGCAATTCGGAAGGGTTGTCCCACGCGGTTTCATACGCCGCGCGCGCGACGATTTTTTTAATCGGTGATTGCTGCGCGTCGCCCAGCTTGCCCAGGCGCACGCTTGCCGTTTCCAGATTCGGGAAATCGCTGAGCGCGAGGCCTTGCAGGAATTTGCGCCATTCGCGCACATAGTCGGCTCTGTACATCGCCTCCAGTTCCAGGCGATTGCGCTCGACATCCCCATCGCGCCCCAGATTGTCGGCCAGCGACGCCGCCAATACCCAGTCGTCGCCCTTGATCTCGCCCTTGCTCGCTTCGAGGATGGCCTTGCGGAAGTATTTGTCCCATGCCTCGCGCGTGTAGGCGCCGGGCACGGCGTAGCTGCCCGCCACCGTCTCCGCGTCCCGATTTTCCAGGATGCGGCCCACGGTCAGCGCGGCATATTGCGTATTGCCGCGCGCTTTCAATTCATTGTAGATGCGCTCCTTGGCGGACAATCGGCGCATCGCGCCGCGCAGAATCTCGCGGCTGTTCGCCACCGTTGCATCGCGATTCTCGATCAGCGGCAAATCGTTTTCTTTCAGCTGCGACAAATAAAAAGCCACGATGCGCTCGGCCTGCTTGTTGATGTCGGCCATGCCGCGCTCGCCCTTGTTCGCTTGCAGCCAAGGCCGCCAGTAGCGCGGCAACTGATCCGACAAGTGCGCGATCTCCATGCGCGGCTGCATTTTCAGCATCAGGTAGGTTTTGAGCGCGTTGTAATACTCTTCCAGCTTGGCTTGGCCTTCTTGTGGATCGGCCTGCGGATCCGTGGCTTGTTGCTCAGCGCTGGGGTTAATGCGATTTTCCCGTGCCTGCAGGCGCTGCAACGCGTCGCGCGCGCTGGCCGGATGCGAAGGCGCGGCATTGCCCGGCGCCAGCCATTTCAAGGATGCCTTGCCGATTTGCGCGGCGGCTTGCGTCAGCCCTTGCTTCGCGGGCGCCGCATGCAGATCGAGGCTCGGATTGAGTTCCGCCAATTTGGTTTCAAGATTGGATTTGACCGGCGCCAGCATCACTCGGCGCACGCCCTCGAAATATTCCGCGCGCAGCGCGCGTTCGACCTTCTCGCCGCGATACAGCCCAAAGCCGATCTCCCACGGCCGCCCCACGATGCGGTATTTATAGAGCTGCTCCAGGCGTAGTTGCAGCGTGTGCAGGCCATTTAATTTCTCCAGCAAATCGCTGCTGGCCAATTGCTTGCGCGAATCGGCCAGCTCCGCTTGTGCGGTGGCGATCAGTTTCTGGTTGCCGGCGAACGACCAGGTCCATCCCGCCGCCAACAAGGCCAGAGCGGCCAATCCCGCCACGATGCCGGCGACGCGGGCGCGGCTGGCCGTTGGGCGCGTTTGACGCCCGACCAGATGCTGATCCGGGAACAACACGTCGCGGAAGGTATCGCGCAAAAAGTAGCCTTGGCTTTGCGGCGCGACACTGAGCTCGAAGCCACGCTTGGACAGATCGAATAAATTGGAGACGCGATTACCGGCATTGATCTGCGGGCTGCCTTCTTGCAGCGCGCTGGTGAAGTAGAAGCCGCGCAGCAGCGGCTTGGTGTGATAGGGGTCATCTTCAAACAGTAATTGCACGAAATTGCACACCGATTCGCGCATCGCGTTGAATTCGATCGGGAACGCAAACAGCGCGGGGCGCTTCACGTTGCCGCGATTATTCGCTAATTTATCGGCGCCCATCTGCGCCAGACCGCGCATCAGCGTGTCGAAGTGCTGGCCCACCACGCGCGCCGCATCGAAGCCGGCGCCCTGTTCGTGCGACAGGGTCGAACCCCAAACGCGGGAACGCTCTTCTTCCGTAAAATCTTCGAAGAACTGAGTAAAGCCGCCGAGCAGGTCGATCTTGGTGAAGAACAAATACACCGGGACTTTGACGCCGAATACTTCGTCGATCTCGTTGATGCGCTGGCGCACTTGGCGCGCATAGACGGCAAACGTTTCGGCGTGGTTCTGCACCAGCTCGGGGAAGGAGATCGTGAGGATAATGCCGTTAACCGGCGTGCGCGGACGGTATTGCTTTAGCAGTTTTAAAAAGCCAATCCACTCGCCGCGATCTTCATTTTGTGTTGCGTAACGTCCGGCGGTGTCGATCAAAACACTTTCGGAGGTAAAGAACCAATCGCAATTGCGTGTACCGCCCACGCCGCGCACCGCCGCTTTACTTTTATCCGCAAAGGGGAAGGTCAAACCAGAGTATTGAATCGCGCTGCTCTTACCCGCCGCCGGATGGCCGATAACCATGTACCAGGGCAATTCATAGAGGGCCGCTTTGCCACGCGTTTTACCTAGATTGGATTTTTTTAGCGTCTCGATGGATTCCAACAAATCTTTGCGAAGATGAGATACCTCGGTGCGCTTCCCAGGAGCGGCGCCCATCACCGCATCGTCGGCCTGCTTCTTTAACATGCGCTCCAAGAGCGAGCCTGCACGATCAGCCAGTAATTTGCCGATCATCAGTGTAGCCACCCAGACGAGCAGCACGATAATCATCACGACCAGGCGTGATACGCTGGTTTCCAAGCCCACAAAAGGGCCGGCAAACCAGATCAAAACCATCAGCAATACGAAGCCGATGGCGGTTAATACTTTTCCGTTGCGTAAAAATTTCATCTAAATCACTCTGCTCAATTTACTGTTTAGATTTATCTAATGGCAGTGGAACGACCCGGCGAGATATTCGCCGCTATCGTTCCCGCCGCTTCCACATGGCCGTAATCTTTCATGCTCCAGCGCCCGCCCCAATTCAGGCCGATGGCTTGGGCTTCTTCCCCCAGCGCTTGATAAGCCTCGAACGCCCACGGATCGCGTTCCGAGATCATTAATGCGCCGTTCTTGACCGGCGCCAAATCCACCGCCAGGCCGAACTGATGCTTGCTCTCCCAGGCGCGCGCTTGGGTCACCTGCGCGCCAAGCGCTGCCAATCTCGCTTGCTGCTCCGGGCTGCGATAGCCTTCCAGCAATGCCATCTGATAACCGCGCGCTTCCATGCGCATGAGCAAATACAGCACGAGCTGCATGAAATCCTGATCGAGCTTGCGCCAATCACGGTCGGCGCTTTCCAAACCGCTACGCCCGGTGCCGGCAAATAATGCCGGCGGCCAGGATGGCGGCGGCGCCAGCTTCTCTTCATTCAGCCGCAACCGAATCTCATCCGCGTGCGCCCACTGCAAGGCGCGCAATGGATCGAGTTGAATCCGGTCAGACAGCGCGAACGTCATGCCCGCCGCCAGCAGCGCGGCCAAGCATCCGGCCCATACCCAGCGATGACGCCGCACAAATACGCCCAGATCAGCCGCGCGGAATGCCGGTATCGCGGGCATGCGCCAAGCGCCCATGCGCTGGCGCAGATTCCCCCAGACCGAACCGCCGGAATGGGGCGCGGCATGAAACAGCACGAATCCGCACCAGCCCAAAGCCAAAAAAACCAAGCCCAGCGCCAGCAACAACCAACCGATAGAGATTCCCACCGACACTTAACTCCCGCTCCGCACCCTTGCCGCCCCGCCAAATGCCGAATAATTAATATTTCCAGAAAACACAATATAATCAATAAGTAATATATTAAATAACCAGCGCAAAACAATGCGCCGCCAGCATCAACGTCAAAACATTAAACCGTAGTTACCTACTGAATTTAAAACGTTTAATTGCTTTATCGAAAACGGCAAACAACAATAACATATATATTACACCACTCCAATATGCTTTTGTTATAATGCCAAAAGAATTTCTGGGGCGCATTTGGCAGGCTATTTTTTTATTTTTTGAATAGCCTTTAAACATCAATTGTTTATGCGTTTGCGTTAATCATGTTTGTTAATTTACTAGTACATTTGATTGGTACATTTGGAGGGTGGGTAATGAAGAAGAATGCCTGCAGGAAAGTAATTACGGCCCGCATCGGGCTGTGCGTTTTGGCGTTGGGAGGGTGCGCGTCAGGCCCGACTGCCTATGATGTGCGCGGCCAGGCCGACCCGGTATTAAACCGCGACGTAAGCGGCAAATCCCTGTCCGTGGTGGTGCGGCTCTATCAACTGAAGCAGCCAACGGAATTTTCCAAACTCGCCTTCGATTCATTGGCTTCCGGCCGCCCCGAAACAGAGTTGCTGGGCGCGGAGTTGATCGAGAAAAGCGAAGTCGTGGTCTTGCCCGGCACCCAGCATGTCAGCACCGAGAAGCTTTCGGAGCATGCCAACTATCTGGGCGTGGTGGCTTTTTTCCGCCAACCCGAGCCCCATTTCTGGCGCTACCTGATACCGGCGAGCCAGATTCGCTCCAAAGGCGTGACCTTCCGTTTGCAGGACTGCTACATCACGCTGGTCGATGGCAAGCCGGAGGCCATCCCCGGTCAACCGCTGGATGCCAAGCCGGAATGCAATAACACCGCGAGCGCCTCCAACTTGAAGGTCGCGCCCACCGCAAGCAATCCGCAGCCGGCCGCCGCCACGGCGCAGCCTCCATCCAATGTAAGCGCCCCCGCCAAAAAGACATCGAAAACCAAGCGTGCCTACGATACCGGCAGGAAGGTGCTGGATCCGCTGCTGGACAGACCAAGCGCTGCGCCGATACCAAATGCGTCCGCCATCAAAGCGCCCGCTTCGACCTTGCAGCCGAGCGTGACCAACATCAACCTGCAACTGCCGCGCTAGGAGCTATCGGTGGCCAACATTCATCGCGTATTGTGGGGCGAGGGTGTGTTTCTGCGTCCTCAGCATTTTCAACAACAAGCACTTTATTCCGAGTGGCTGGGCCAGAATGCCGCGCGTTTGGCGCGCAGCTACCCCTGGGGTGTGGCGGGCGTCGAGATCGATCAAGACGCGCTCGGCGCCGGCACACTGCGCGCGAACCGCATCCAAGCCATGCTGCCGGACGGCGCCATCATGGATGCGCCGGCCAACGAGCCGCTCCCGCCCACGCGCAACCTGAATGAAATCCCCAATATCGGCGCAGAAACCACCGTGTATCTGTGCCTGCCCGCGCTGAATGCCTACGGCGGGAATAGCGTGGAGCCGGGGCAGATCGCGGTGCGGCCCACACGGTATAGCGTGGAGCAGGTACCGTTGAGCGACTTGTTCACCGGCGGTTTGGAAACCGAAATCGCGGCGCTGCGCGCCAACAGCGTGCTGATGACGCTGAACGAAAACCGCGACGGCTACGCCAGCGTGCCGATCGCGCGCCTGCAAAAATCCAGCACCGGCGCGTGGCGTCAGGATGACGGCTTTATCCCGCCGCTGATCGACCTCCACGCCAGCGACGCCCTGCACCGCATGCTGCGCCGCTTGCTGGATATTCTGTTCGTGAAGAGCCAGGCCCTGGCGGGCATGCACCGCGAGCGCGCGAAGAGTGTGGCGGAATATTCCACTTCGGACATTGCTTCGTTCTGGCTGCTGCATACGGCGAATCGCAGCTTCCCGGCATTGAGTCACATGCTCGCGCACACCAATCACCCGGAAACGCTGTATCTGGCCATGGCGCAACTCGCGGGCGAATTGCTCACCTTCTCCACCACGCTGACGCTGAACGCCATTCCACCCTACGATCACGGCAACCTCACCGACACCTTCGGCAAACTCGACGCGCTGATCCGCGAGTTGCTGGATACGGTGATCTCGGCGCGCTATGCAGTAATCCCGCTGGAAAATACCAAGGCATCGTTCTACATCGGCCGCCTCAACAGCGAGCGCCTGCTGGAGAACGTGGATTTTTATCTCTCGGTCGAATCCGAGCTGCCGGCGGTGCAAGTCATTGAAACCGTGCCGCTCAAATTCAAAGTCGGTTCACCCGATGATGTGGAAAAAATTCTCAATTCCGCCTTACCCGGCGTGCGCCTGGCCCATGCCGGACAAACCCCGGCGGCGATTCCCGTGCGCGTGGGCAACCACTATTTTTCGCTGGAGCCGCATGGGCAGATTTTCGAGCGCATGCTCAAGTCGCACAGCATCTGCCTCTACGTGCCGCAAGCACTGACCCAACTCAAACTCGAACTGATCGCGGTATTCCGCTAGGAGCATTCATAATGACCGCCGCCACACTTACCAACCAGCCGGCCGCCCAAGCGGCCACCCCGCTCGCCATGCCTGCCGCGCCTTCATTGAAAGAGATGATGGAAGACGGCGTGTATTTGCTGTTTCTGCTGCGCAACGGCAACCCGCCCGCTACCCAGGCCGAATTCAACCGGCGCGTGGATGGCTTTCTCTCCACCTTTGAAAAAAATGCACGCAACTTCGGCAAGGCGCCGGAAGCGATCCACGACGCGAAATATGCCTTCTGCGCGCTGATGGACGAGATCATGCTCTCCTCCGATTTCGCCATTCGTGACGATTGGGAACGTGCGCCGCTGCAATTGCGCCTGTTCGGCGAGCATCTGGCGGGCGAGGGTTTTTTCGACAAACTGGAAACGCTACGCCTCACCCCGGATAAAAATGTCGAGACCCTGGAGGTGTTCCACACCTGCCTGATCCTGGGCTTTCAAGGCCGCTACCTGCTGGAGGGCACGGAGAAACTCAATTACCTGATCGCTCGCCTGGGGCAGGAAATCGCCCATGCGCGCGGCGGCATGCCGGAATTCGCGCCGCATTGGAAGCTCCCGTTCAAGTTCAACGATTACGTACGCCACGAATTGCCCTTGTGGCTGTATTTCGCGCTGCTCAGCTTTGTTGCCGTGGTGATTTTTTTAATTTACCACTGGATACTCGGCGGTCAGTCCGATCGTCTGACCAGCGCCGTCGCTCCGCCGCCTGCCAGCACGCAGCAAGCAAACCCGCCGAGCGCTTCAGGGCCACCGTTGTAGGGATTCATTTTCAAAGGCTGCACTCAAGCCGTCCAAACCGAAACCTGTTCAAGAAATCTTTTAGGGCTTTCCCCATGAACCTCCCGCTCGATCCCGCCGCCCTGTTCGCGGCGTTCGCCAGCGCTTTCACCCAAAACAACCGCCTGCTGAAGCTCTCCTTCTCCCCCGGCGCGGGCATCGCGGAGGATGTTTTTCTCCCCTGGACCCTCAGCGGCTCCGAAGCGGTTAATGAAGGCTACTGCTATGAATTAGTCTGCCTTTCCGCCAACGCCTATCTTGAACTCAAGCAGATCATCGGCCAGCCGGTGGAAGTATCGATTCTCACCGACAACGGCGGCTACCGCCCCTTGAGCGGCTGGGTCACCGAAGCGCGCCAGGACGGCGCGGACGGCGGCATGAGCCGCTACACCCTGGTGATCGAAGACCTGTTCGCGCTGCTCAAGCTGCGCACCAACAACCGCATCTTCCAGGAAACGAGCAGCAAGGATGCCGTGCTCAACATCGTGCGCGAACACCAAGGCAACGCCATCCTGGCCGGCTCCTTGGATATCGACGACCGCACCCGCC
>JACRIU010000140.1 GCA_016235775.1 Hydrogenophilales bacterium | reverse complement strand
CAGCTCCATGTCCGGGCATTGCTGGCGGATTTCTTCGATTTCGTCCAGCGACAGTTCTCGCGACAGGATCACGCGCGTCAGGCCGAGCGATTGCCAGAATTTCACCGCCGCGTAGTTGACGGTGTTGGCCTGCACCGAAAGATGTATCTGCATCTCAGGCCAGCGTTCGCGCACCATCGCGATCAGGCCGGGATCGGACATGATGAGCGCATCCGGCTGCATCGCGATGACCGGCTCCATATCGGCCATGTAGGTTTTCACCTTGGCGTTGTGCGGCATCAGGTTGCTGGCGACGAACAATTTCTTGCCCAGCGCGTGCGCTTCCTGAATGCCGATGCGCAATTCTTCCAGCTTGAATTCGTTGTTGCGCGCGCGCAACGAATAGCGCGGCTGCCCGGCATACACCGCATCCGCGCCGAAGGCGTAGGCGGTGCGCATTTTATCCAGCGTGCCCGCAGGCAGCAGCAACTCCGGCGCGCGCAACTGGCTCATAAACCCAATCGCTTCCAGATGGTCAGCGCGGGCGCGGCATGGTTCAGCGTGTAAAAATGCAGCCCCGGTGCGCCGCCCGCCAGCAGGCGCTCGCACAATGCCGCGACCACATCCTGGCCAAACGCTTGCACGGACTCGGTGTCGTCGCCGTAGCTTTCCATGGTGCGGCGTATCCAGCGCGGAATTTCCGCGCCGCAAGTATCGGAAAAACGGGCTAACTGCGAAAATTTCATGATCGGCATGATGCCCGGCACGATGGGAATGGTGACGCCCAGCTTGCGGCATTCATCGACGAAATAAAAATAGCTGTCGGCGTTGTAAAAATATTGGGTAATCGCCGAGTTCGCCCCTGCCGCAGCTTTGCGCTTGAAGTTAAGCAAATCGTCGCGCGGCGATTTGGCTTGCGGATGAAACTCGGGATAAGCAGCTACCTCGATGTGGAAGTGGTCGCCGGTTTGTGCCCGGATAAACGACACCAGTTCATTGGCGTATTGAAACTCGCCGATGCCGGCCATGCCCGAAGGCAAGTCGCCGCGCAATGCCACGATGCGGTTGACGCCGAGATTCTTGTAGGTTTCGAGAATGGCGCGGATGTTGTCGCGCGTGGAGCCGATACAGTACAAATGCGGCGCGGCGTTGTAGACCTCCGCCTTGATCTGCTGCACTGTCTCCAGCGTGCGGTCGCGTGTGGAACCGCCCGCGCCGAAGGTGACGGAAAAAAATTCCGGATTGAGCGGCTCCAACTGCTTGCGCGTAGCAGCCAGTTTCTCTACGCCCTCCGCAGTCTGCGGCGGGAAAAATTCAAAGCTGAAAAGTGGTTTATTCATGGTTGCCTCATTACTTTCTCATCAGTTGCGCGGCTGCTGCGGACAGCGCCCACGAAAAAACACTGTATAGCGCTGCGCCCAATACACCGTACCAGAAACCATCCACCACAAAGCCGCGCAACACCGAGCCGACGAACCAGAACAACAGCCCGTTGATGACAAAAATGAACAGGCCCAATGTGACCAGCGTGACCGGCAAGGTGAGCAGTAGCAGCAACGGGCGAATCAGCGTGTTGACCAGCCCCAGAAAAAATGCCGCAATCAGCGCATCAGAGAAGCTGTCTACATGAATGCCGGGCACGAAGTTCGCCACGGCGAACAACGCGAGTGCATTGAATATCCAGATCAGCAAGAGTCGCATGTGAATCCTCCTAATAAGGATCGAGGATCGTGGATCGAGCAAAACCCGCTGCTCCGCTTCTCACTCAATCCGCAATCCACGATCCCAAATCCTGCTTTTAGTAGCGGTAGTGGTTCGATTTGTACGGGCCTTCCTTGGGGACGCCGATATAGGCGGCCTGCTGGTCGGTCAGCGTGCTGAGTTGTGCGTTCAGCGTGGTCAGTTGCAGCCTGGCCACTTTCTCATCCAGATGCTTGGGTAAAGTGTATACGCCGACCGGATAATTTTTGGTGTGGGTGAACAATTCGATCTGCGCGATGGTCTGGTTGGCGAACGAAGAAGACATCACATATGACGGATGGCCGGTGCCGCAGCCCAGATTCACCAGGCGGCCTTCAGCCAGCAGCAGGATGCGCTTTTCCGGCTTTCCGTCCATAGGCGGGAAGATTACGTGATCCACTTGCGGCTTGATATTCTCCCACTTGTATTGCTTGAGCGAGGCGACATCGATTTCGTTGTCAAAGTGGCCGATGTTGCACACGATGGCCTGGTTCTTCATTTTCTTCATGTGGTCGTGGGTGATCACGTGGTAGTTGCCGGTGGTGGTGACAAAGATGTCGCCGTGCTCACACGCGTATTCCATCGTGACGACGCGATAGCCTTCCATTGCCGCCTGCAGCGCGCAGATCGGATCAATCTCGGTCACCCAAACCTGTGCAGACAGCGCGCGCATGGCTTGCGAACATCCTTTGCCCACGTCGCCGTAACCGACGATCACGGCGATTTTGCCGGCGATCATCACATCAGTGGCGCGCTTGATGCCATCCACCAGCGATTCGCGGCAGCCGTACAAATTATCGAATTTGGATTTGGTGACGGAATCATTTACGTTGATCGCGGGGAACTTCAGTTCGCCGCGCTCATGCATTTGATACAGGCGGTGTACACCGGTAGTGGTTTCCTCGGTCACGCCCTTGATCGCGGCGAGGCGGGTGGAATACCAGGTTTTGTCCACAGCCAGTTTGGCCTTGATCGAAGCGAACAGACACGTCTCTTCTTCGGAGCCGGGGTTGTTCAGCAGCGAGGCATCTTTTTCGGCACGTGCGCCCAGATGCAGCAACAGCGTGGCATCGCCGCCGTCGTCCAGGATCATGTTGGAATAGACCGCCGCCCCATTTTTGTCATTTGGCCATTCAAAGATGCGGTGGGTGTAATCCCAGTATTCGGTCAGCGACTCACCCTTGTAAGCGAACACCGGTACGCCGGTTGCGGCAATGGCCGCCGCTGCGTGATCCTGCGTGGAGTAGATGTTGCACGATGCCCAGCGCACTTCCGCGCCCAATGCAGTCAGCGTCTCGATCAGCACGCCGGTCTGAATGGTCATGTGCAGACTGCCTGTGATGCGCGCGCCTTTCAGCGGCTGGGTTTTGGCAAATTCCTTACGGATTGCCATCAGGCCGGGCATTTCGATTTCGGCGATGGCAAGTTCCTTGCGCCCCCAGCCGGCCAGGGACATATCGGCGACTT
>JACRIU010000139.1 GCA_016235775.1 Hydrogenophilales bacterium | reverse complement strand
TTTCCGGCTGACAGCTTGGTCGAATGGCTATAACCAATGACTTGCCCAGCGTTTTTTGCTGGGTTAGTCAGATGGCTAGTTGTTTCACCAGTAGTTCCATCAGTTGGGATGAAATGTGGATTTTTAGAGGTGCCCATCAGTTATCCGCCAGCAGCAGTACCACTGCCTGCGCCGCAATTCCTTCGCTACGCCCGGTGTAACCAAGCTGCTCGGTGGTAGTCGCCTTCACGTTGACGGCGCTTTTTTCCACGCGCAGGTCGGCGGCGATATGCGCCACCATCTGGGCAATATGCGGCGCCATCCTGGGCGCCTGCGCGATGATGGTGGCATCCACGTTGCCGATGCGAAAACCTTGCTCGCGCACCATGTGCAGCACTTCGCGCAGCAGGATGCGGCTGTCGATATTCTCGAACTTCGCATCGGTATCGGCGAAGTGCTTGCCGATGTCGCCCAGCGCCACCGCGCCGAGCAGCGCGTCGCAGATCGCATGCAGCAGCACGTCCGCATCGGAATGGCCGAGCAGCCCTTTTTCGTGAGGAATCTCCACCCCGCCGATGATGAGCTTGCGCCCCTCTACCAGTTGGTGAACGTCGAAGCCTTGGCCGATACGCATGTTTACTCCTCTGCATTGCATTTCGTAGGGTGGGTTAGGCGCGAATGCGCCGTAACCCGCCATCATCTTTGAACGGTGGGTTACGCTTCGCTAACCCACCCTACATTATTTCTTTCAGCAGCAATTCCGCGAGCAGCAAATCCTGCGGATAAGTCACCTTGAAATTGCTGGATTCGCTCAACACCAGTTTAGGCCGCAGGCCCAATGCCTCGACTGCCGATGCTTCATCTGTGACGCTGCTGCACTGTTGCAATGCCTGCGCCAGCAATCCGGCGCGGAACATCTGCGGCGTCTGCGCCTGCCATAGTCCGCTGCGTTCTTCGGTGCGCGCGATGCGCCCTCCGGCATCGGCGCGCTTCAACGTATCCGCCACCGGCACGGCGAGAATGCCGCCCACCGCATCATCGCGCAGTTCGGCGATCAGCTTGGCCAAGTGCGCCTGCGTCAAACAGGGGCGCGCCGCGTCGTGCACCAGCACCCAGTCGTCCGGCTCCAGCTCGGAAGCGATCAGGCCGTTCGCCACACTCTCCGCGCGCGTCGCTCCGCCGCAATACAGCGGCTGCAACTTGTCGCCGAAACGCGACCAATCATAAGTGTGAAACAGGGTATCGCCGGGAGCCAGCGCCACGAACACCGTGGCAATTTCCGGGCTGGCGCACAGCGTGTTCAGCGCGTGAAAAATCATCGGCTGCCCGGCCAGCGGCAGGTATTGTTTAGGCAGTTCACTGCCCATGCGGGAACCGAAACCGGCGGCGGGAACCAAAGCGTGGAATTCAGACATGCGCGAATTGTAATGGAAAACGGCGGTGTTCCGTTTCGCAAATCGAAAACACACCGGTAAACCCGGATAACACATTAGCACCAGAAGGCCATGTAGGAGCGCAATTTATTGCGCGATTGCCTGGCCATCGCGCAGCAAGCTGCACTCCTACAACAGCGCTTCGAGCCTAACGGATGATCGTGATTAAAACGAGGCTCTATCGTTTCACTTATAATGCAAGCCTCTGGTTAGCCGCAATCCTTAGCCGTACTCCACATGCTGTTCTCGTCCCCACATTCCCGCCCGCGTTACGCTCAACTGATCGGCTCATCCGACGCGCTTGCGTTGGCGCAATACGCGAAAATCAAATCGCCGCTGGTGGTGATTGCCGCCAACGCGCTTGAAGCGCAGCGTCTGGTTGAGGAGATCCCTTTTTTTGACCCCACCCTGCGCGTGCATCTGCTGCCGGATTGGGAGACGCTGCCCTACGACCATTTCTCGCCGCATCAGGATTTGATCTCCGAGCGGCTGGCTACGCTGCATCACATCCGCAGCGGACCGTGCGACGTGGTCGTGGTGCCGGTGGCCACCGCGCTGTACCCGCTGCCGCCGGTGGAATATCTGGCTGCCTACACCTTTTTTCTCAAGCGCGGCGACAAGCTTGACCTCGCCAAGCTGCGCGAACAGATGACGTTTGCCGGATACAACCATGTGCAACAGGTTTTATCGCCCGGTGAATATTGCGTGCGCGGCGGCATCATCGACCTGTTCGCGATGGGCAGCGTGCTGCCCTATCGCATCGACCTGTTCGACGACGAGATCGAGACCATCGCCACCTTCGACGTGGATACGCAGCGCACGCTGTATCCGGTGCCGGAAATCCGTTTGCTGCCGGCGCGCGAATATCCGCTGGACGAGGCCGGTCAGGCGCGTTTCCGCCAGAATTTCCGCGAACGCTTCG
>JACRIU010000014.1 GCA_016235775.1 Hydrogenophilales bacterium | reverse complement strand
GCCTTCAACCGGCGCGAGCCGTTCACCATGGAATACCGTATCCACCATCGCGACGGCAGCTACCACTGGTTGCTGGATCACGGCGCGCCCTACACCGATCTGGACGGCGGGTTCGCCGGCTATCTCGGCGCCTGTTACGACGTCAACGAGCGCAAGCAGTACGAGTCCCAGCTCGAATACCAGGCGCAGCACGACGCGCTCACCGGCCTGCCGAACCGCAATCTGCTCGCCGACCGGCTCAATCAGGTGATCAGCCGCGTGGGGCGCCATGAAAGTCTGGTGGGGGTGGTATTCCTCGACCTCGATAATTTCAAGGTGATCAACGACAGCCTCGGCCACGAAACCGGCGACCATATCATCAAGGCAGTAGGCGAACGCCTCGTCGCCGCGGTGCGCGAGGGCGACACCGTGGCGCGCTACGGCGGCGACGAATTCGTCGTCGTGCTGGCCGACATGGCGCAGGAAGAGGATGTGGTGAATACCACCCGCAAGCTGATGGCGGCGATGACGGCATCCTTCACCATCAACGGGCGCGACATCGTGGTCACCTCCAGCCTCGGCGTGGCGATCTGCCCGCGCGATGGCGAAGATCAGGCGACGCTGCTGCGCAATGCCGATACCGCGCTGTACCGCGCCAAGGAGGCGGGACGCAACAACTTCCAGTTTTACGCGGAGGAAATGAATCAACGGCTGCTGGCGCGCCTCAACCTGGAAAGGGATTTGCGCCAAGCACTGGAGCGCGGCGAGTTCCTGCTCCACTACCAGCCCCAGATAAATCTTGCCAGCGGTGCGATTATCGGCGCTGAGGCGCTGGTACGCTGGCGCCAACCGGAGCGGGGCATTATCTCCCCCGGTGAATTCATTCCGCTGGCGGAGGAAACCGGCCTGATCGTGCCGCTGGGCGAATGGGTGCTGCGGGAAGCCTGTCGCCAGGCACGGGCGTGGCGCGATGCCGGGCTGCCGGAGATAGGCATGTCAGTCAACCTTTCCGCGCGCCAGTTCCGATCGCCCGGCCTGGTGCAGACCATTCTCGGCGTGCTTTCCGAGACCGGGCTGGAGGCGCGCTTCCTCGAAATGGAAATTACCGAAAGCATGGTGATGCACGACCCGGAAGGCGCCATCACGGTGCTGAACGAACTGCAACAGCAGGGCATCACCTTTGCCATGGACGATTTCGGCACCGGCTATTCCTCGCTCAATTACCTCAAGCGTTTCCCCATCCACAAGATCAAGATAGACCAGTCTTTCGTGCGCAACATCACCACCGACCCGGATGATGCCGCCATCACCACCACAGTGATCGAGTTGTCGCACGGCCTGAAACTGAAAGTCATCGCCGAGGGCGTGGAAACCGAAGAACAGCGCGCCTTCCTGCGCGCGCACCGGTGCGACGAAATGCAGGGTTATCTTTTCAGCCGCCCCGTGCCGGCGGAAGAAATGGGCGTCTTGTTGATCGCCAACAGGCAGTTGCTGGCGGGGAGGAATGGATAGTCAACAAAGCCGTATGAATGTGGGTCGCCCCCTCCCCAACCCTCCCCCGCGCTGCGCGCAAGGGAGGGAGCTTCAACCCCTTCCCCCGCAAGCGGGGGAAGGCTGGGATGGGGGCGTGAGCTTGACGCACGAAAATCTGAAAGGGGTTCAAGATGTTTAAAAACACACACCCGTCTGGCTTATTAGAGGTGCTGCAACGTGAAGCCCCGTATTGGCGGGGATTGTAGCGCGAAAAATTTGGTGCCGATTTGAAATCAGTTTTCGCATATTCGAGTTCGCGTAACTTCCAGAGATCAATTTCTCTGGAGGTGAGCTATGAACTTGGGCAAGACGTTGTTCGCGCAACTCATGGAGTTTGTGCCATGGACCAGCTTTGCTCGAATCGTGATGTGCTACGGTGGCGACTCCGGCGTGCGCGTCTTGAGTTGCACCGAGCAATTCCGCGCCATGGCCTTCGCGCAAATCACTTACCGCGAGAGCCTGCGCGACATCGAGGCCTGCTTGCAGGCCAACCAGAAGAAATTGTATGGCATGGGTTTTCGCCATCCAGTCAAACGAGCGACGCTGGCCGACGCCAACGAAGGACGCGACTGGCACATCTGGGAAGATTTGGCGCTGTTGCTTATCCGGCGTGCGCGCAAACTGTATTGCGACGAGAGTTTCGGCATCGACCTCGCCAACACGGTCTACGCTTTGGATGCCACGACCATCGACCTGTGCCTGTCGCTTTTTCCATGGGCACCGTTTCGTTCTGCCAAAGCGGCGGTCAAGATGCATACGCTGCTGGATTTGCGCGGCAACATTCCGGCGTTCATCCACATCTCCGACGGCAAGATGGGCGATGTCAACGTGCTGGATACCTTGCCCATCGAAGTGGGGGCGTTCTACGTGATGGATCGAGGCTACCTCGACTTCACCAGGCTGTTCGCACTCCACCAGGCGGGCGCGTTTTTCGTGACTCGTGCGAAGCGGGGCATGAACGCGCACCGGGTGTACTCGTTGAAGGCCGATCGAAGTACGGGAATCATTTGCGACCAGCTCATCGCGTTGGACGGTTTCTACACCTCGAAAGGCTATCCGGAGCAACTGCGGCGCATCCGTTTCAAAGACCCGGAAACCGGCAAGACGTTGGTGTTTCTGACCAACAATACTGCGTTGCCCGCGCTGACCATCGCCGCGCTGTACAAGCAGCGCTGGCAGGTCGAATTGTTTTTCAAATGGATCAAGCAGCATCTGCGTATCAAGCGGTTTATCGGCAACAGCGAGAACGCGGTGAAGACGCAAATCTGGTGCGCCATCGCCACTTACGTGCTGATTGCCATTGTTAAAAAGGAACTGCAAATTGATGCCTCGCTTTACACTTTGCTACAGATATTGTCGGTTTCTGTTTTCGAGAAAACCCCGATATCACAAGCTTTCGCGGGGGTTGGTTACATTTCCGAATATGACTCACCGCCTAACCAACTAAATTTATTCGATTTTTAACCGGACACGAGTGTTAAAAACATGAAAATCGGAGCAAGGTTATACATCCTGATAGGGGTGTTATCGCTCCTCCTGATCGCCGTAGGGGTGTTGGGTTTGCGGGCGGAGAGGGAGACCGATGACAGCCTTGAGTCCATCTATAACGACCGGCTCGTGCCGGCCGTGCTGCTATCGGAAATGAACACTTGGCGGTGGCAAAATATACACGAACTACTGCTGGCGCAACTCCATGACCCCAGGCTTCCGGCAAGCAAACTGCACGAGGCGGATCATCCTGTCACCAAACACACCGATGTGGTGGAGGCAAACAGGGTGAAGAACGACAAGCTATGGGAACAGTACATGGCGACCTCCCTGACACCGGAGGAGAAAAAACTTGCCGAAAGCTTTAAAGCAAAAAGGGCCATGGCTTTCAGCGAAGGATTGAATCCGGCGATAACGCTTTTTAAGGCAAGAAAATTTGACGACGCAAGCCTCCTCATTACGAATAAAGTCATCCCGCTTTTCAACCAGGCGCAACAGGATTTTGAGGCGTTGATGCATCTCCAGGTGGACGTAGCCAAAGACGAGAAGGATAAAGCCGATGCCAACTATGCCGTCATCAGGAATATCACCATCACCAGCATCGTCGGCGGCATACTGCTGGCTTTGGGAATAGGCTACTGGATAATCCGCAGTATTACCGGCAGGCTCACAGAGTCAGTATCCGCCATCTCCACCTCTGCCACGCAGATAGCCGCCACCATCACCCAGCACGAGCGCACCGCCCGCCAGCAGGCGGCGGACGCCAACCAGACTTCCGTCACCATCACCGAGTTGTCCGTTTCTTCGCGCCAATCGGCGGAGCAGGCGGCGAATGCTGCGGCGGTGGCGGAAAAGGCTACTACGGCGACGGTGCAGGGCGGCGCTGCCACCCATCAGGCGGTGGTGGCGATGGGCGACCTGAAAGACAAGATCGCCGCCATGGCCGACCAGATTCTGCGCCTCGGCGAACAGACCGGACAGATCGGCGCCATCGCCACGCTGGT
>JACRIU010000137.1 GCA_016235775.1 Hydrogenophilales bacterium | reverse complement strand
TATTTGATGCCGTGGTGCGCCTCGAAACGCGACTTGAGGCCGCGCAAAATCTCGACCGTTTCAGCCACCGACGGTTCGGGCACGTCGATTTTCTGGAAACGGCGCGACAGGGCATGGTCTTTTTCGAAGATGCCGCGGTATTCGTTATAGGTCGTGGCCCCGATGCACTTGAGCGCGCCGGTGCTCAAGGCCGGCTTGAGCAGATTGGACGCATCCAAGGTGCCGCCCGAGGCCGCGCCGGCGCCGATCAAAGTATGAATTTCGTCGATGAACAAAATCGCTTTGTTGTTATCGAGCAGATGCTTCAGCACCGCTTTCAAGCGCTGTTCGAAATCGCCGCGATACTTGGTGCCCGCGAGCAGTGCGCCCATGTCGAGCGAGTACACCGTGCTCTGCGCCAACACCTCCGGCACATTTCCCTCGACAATGCGGCGCGCCAATCCTTCGGCGATCGCGGTTTTGCCGACGCCGGCTTCGCCCACCAGCAGCGGATTATTTTTGCGCCGGCGGCATAGGGTTTGAATCACCCGCTCCAATTCCAAATCGCGCCCAATCAGCGGATCGATTTTGCCCGCCAAGGCTTGCACATTGAGGTTTTGGGTAAAGTTTTCGAGCGCGGTCGCAGGCTGCTGCTCTTGCTCGGTTTCGGGTTCGGCGTCATTGCCGCCGCCTTTACTGGTACCGGCGCTGTCTTGCACCTTGCTGATGCCGTGAGCGATGTAGTTCACCACATCGAGCCGGGTCACGCCTTGCTGGTGCAGGAAGTACACCGCATGCGAATCCTTCTCTCCGAAGATTGCGACCAGCACATTGGCGCCGGTGACTTCTTTTTTGCCGGAGGATTGGACATGCAAAATCGCGCGCTGAATCACGCGCTGAAAGCCGAGCGTGGGCTGGGTATCGACTTCATTGGTGCCACCGACGATCGGAGTGTGCTGCTGCACGAAATCGCCCAGCACCTTGCGCAGGTCTTCGATATTGGCGGCGCAGGCGCGCAGCACTTGCGCGGCGGAGGGATTATCCAGCATCGCCAGCAAGAGATGCTCCACCGTGATGAACTCGTGACGCTTCTGCCGCGCCTCGACAAACGCCATGTGGAGAGAGACTTCAAGTTCCTGCGAGATCATCTTAAGTTTCTTCCATTACGCACTGCAACGGATGCTGATGCCGCCTTGCAAAAGAGACTACCAGATCAACCTTCGTCGCTGCAATATCTTTTGGGAAAACCCCACATATCCCCATACCTTCCCGATGCACCTTCAGCATCACCTGCGTTGCCCGCTCCCGGCTCAAGCCGAAGAACTTCTGCAATATCCGCACCACGAAATCCATGGGCGTGAAATCATCGTTCAACACAAGCACCTTGTATAAGGGTGGCGGCTTGAGTTTGCTTTTTTGCGGCTCAAGAATTGTGCCAAGTTGGTCCTTCTGTGCCATGTTTTTACTCGTAACAATTCTATTGTGGTACCAGTCCGATACGGTTTCAACCCCACCCCTGATAATAGCTTGAAACTCGTCGAGTTCCCCCTAAAGTCAGGAGGAAACTTTCTGCTCAATTTTCCTTTGAAAGTGGTTTTTGGCTTTCGTTCGCCGCTTCACTCATAAAGGTAATCAGGTGCTGATGACCGGACCTGTAACAACGGCGTACACACCATGGCAATTGGCGCCGTCAAATGGATTATCGACGCAAAAAGCCATGGCTTTATAACCCCTGGAGGAGAAGAGGTGAAGATATTTTCGCCCAACCGGGAGACTCAGTCAGGTACCGCCCCCGCCCATAAAAAAACCACCGCGTGATTGCTCACGCGGTGGTTTTATTTAACCGAAAAATCCAGCTTACAACAAGGGCACGATCATCAGCGCCACGATGTTAATAATCTTGATCAAGGGGTTAACCGCCGGGCCGGCGGTGTCTTTGTAGGGGTCGCCCACGGTATCGCCCGTTACCGCCGCCTTGTGGGCTTCGGAACCTTTACCGCCGTGGTTGCCTTCTTCGATGTATTTCTTGGCGTTATCCCAAGCGCCGCCGCCGGTGGTCATGGAGATGGCGACGAACAGGCCGGTGACGATGGTGCCGATCAGCACACCGCCCAAAGCCACCGGACCGAGGGTCAGGCCCACGATCACGGGCACGGCGACGGGCAGCAGGGAGGGAACAATCATCTCTTTGATCGCGGCCTTGGTCAGCATGTCCACGCAAACACCGTACTGCGGCTTGGCCGTGCCTTCCATGATGCCGGGGATTTCTTTGAACTGGCGGCGCACTTCCACCACCACCGAACCGGCGGCGCGGCCGACCGCTTCCATGCCCATGGCGCCGAACAGATAAGGCACCATGCCGCCGATGAACAGGCCGATGATGACCATGTGATTGGAGAGGTCGAACGACAGCACCTTGCCCGCACCCGACAGCGCATGGGTGTAATCGGCGAACAGCACCAAGGCGGCCAAACCGGCGGAACCAATGGCATAGCCTTTGGTTACGGCTTTGGTCGTGTTACCCACGGCGTCCAGCGGATCGGTGATGTTGCGGATGGAATCCGGCAAGCCTGCCATTTCCGCGATACCGCCGGCGTTATCGGTGATCGGGCCGTAGGCGTCGAGCGCCACGATGATCCCGGTCATGGACAACATGGCGGTCGCGGCGATGGCGATGCCATACAAACCGGCCAGTGAGTAAGCGACCCAGATGGCCACGCATACGGCGAGCACCGGTGCGGCGGTGGAGCGCATCGACACGCCCAAACCGGCGATCACGTTGGTGCCGTGGCCGGTGGTGGAGGCTTGCGCGATATGGCGCACCGGGGCATATTCGGTCGCGGTGTAATACTCGGTAATCACCACCAGCGCGGCGGTCAGCACCAAGCCGATGAGGGAAGCGAGGTAGATGTTCATTGAAGAAACCATCTTGCCGTCAATCTCCACGCCGGCGCCCATGAGCCAAGTGGTAATGGGGTAGAAGGCGATCAGCGCCAGCACGCCGGAAACCGCCAGGCCGCGATACAGGGCATTCATGATCTTGCCGCCTTCGCGCGCCTTGACGAAGAAGGTGCCGATGATGGAGGCGATGATGGAGATGCCGCCCAGCACTAACGGGTAGATCACTGCTTGGGAGGAACCGGTAATCAACAAGCCGCCCAGCAACATGGTGGCGATGATGGTCACGGCATAGGTCTCGAACAAGTCGGCGGCCATGCCTGCACAGTCACCCACGTTGTCGCCCACGTTGTCGGCGATCACCGCCGGGTTGCGCGGGTCATCTTCGGGAATCCCGGCTTCGACCTTGCCCACCAGATCGGCGCCGACGTCGGCGCCCTTGGTGAAGATGCCGCCGCCCAGCCGCGCGAAAATGGATATCAGCGAGCCGCCGAAACCCAGGCCCACCAGCGCGTGGGTTGCTTCGGCAGAAGTTGCGCCGGCGCCAGTGAGGAAGGCGTAGTAGCCCGCCACCCCCAGCAGGCCCAAGCCCACGACCAGCATGCCGGTAATCGCGCCGCCTTTAAAGGCGACGTTCAGCGCGGCATTGAGGCCACCCTTGGCGGCTTCCGCGGTGCGCACGTTGGAGCGCACCGAGACGTTCATGCCGATGTAGCCGGCCGCACCGGAAAGAATCGCGCCGATGGCAAAACCGATCGCGGTATTCCACACCAAGAAAAAACCGATTAAAACGAACAACACGGCGCCGACTACACCGATGGTGGTGTACTGCCGGTTAAGATAGGCTGAAGCCCCCTCCTGCACCGCCGCTGCGATCTCTTGCATGCGCGCGTTACCGGTAGATTTGGACAATATCCAGCGTGTGGATACGATGCCATACAAAATTGCCACCACGGCGCATCCCAGCGCCAACATCAGACCGTCAGACATAGCTCCTCCATATGTTATATGCGACTAAAATACGTTGGCCGGTACGGCTGGCCGTGTTGTCGTGCTTTTAGGTGATTGCAATACCCTTCTCAAAGCGCGTGCCCGGCTCGAAACCGAACACTTCCTGCAAACCACACTCGCGGATCAACTGATCGACCGCGGCCTGGCCATGCTCTTTCTGCACTTCGGACAAAATCAATTTGGCCGAATTGCCGTTGTAAAAACTGCCGAATCCAGCCTGAACTCGCAGCAACTCACGGGCGCGCTCCAATGTCATCGCAACGCCCCGATTCGTCCTTAAAGCTTAAATACGCCTTTTAGTTTTTTCGCCACGGCGGTATTTTTCAAGCGGACATAGATCGGCATACCGTCTTTGTACGGCGGGTAGTCTTCGCCCTTGATCAGGCCGGAAAGGTACGCGCGGCACTTGGGGGTGATGCCGAAGCCGTCGGGGGTGATGAAATTGCGCGGCATCATTTTTTCCTTGTTCGCCACGTCTTTCAACTCCGCCACACCGAGCTTCCATTTATAAGGCTTGTCGGACACGCGCACGATGGTCGGCATCACCGAGTTCTTGCCCTTGAGCGCCAGCTCGACGGCGGCCTTGCCCAAGGCATAGGCTTGGTCCACGTCGGTTTTGGACGCGATATGGCGCGCGGCGCGTTGCAGATAGTCGGCCACGGCCCAGTGGTATTTGTAGCCGAGCTTGTCTTTGATCATGCCCGCGACCACCGGTGCGGCGCCGCCCAGTTGCGCATGGCCGAAGGAATCGCGCGTGCCCGCTTCGGCCAGGAATCGGCCGTCGGGATAATGCGTGCCTTCCGACACCACCACGGTGCAATAGCCGAATTTCTCGACCTTCAGCTTCACGTTGGCGAGGAATTTATCCTGATTGAATTCCACTTCCGGGAACAGGATCACGATCGGAATATTGTTTTCGTTGTCGGCCGCCATGCCGCCCGCCGCGGCGATCCAGCCCGCGTGACGCCCCATCACTTCCACCACGAATACCTTGGTCGAAGTCTTGCACATGGAGGCCACGTCGAAGCTCGCCTCGCGCGTGGAAATCGCGATGTATTTCGCCACCGAGCCAAAGCCCGGACAACAATCGGTAATCGGCAGATCGTTGTCCACGGTCTTGGGCACGTGGATCGCCTGTACCGGGTACCCCAGCGATTCGGATAACTGCGAGACCTTATAGCAGGTATCGGCGGAATCGCCACCGCCGTTGTAGAAAAAATAGCCAATGTTGTGCGCTTTGAATACTTCGATCAGGCGCTCGTATTCTCGCTTGTTGGCTTCCAGACTTTTTAGTTTGAAACGGCAGGAACCGAAAGCGCCGGAGGGGGTGTGGCGCAGCGCGGCAATCGCCTTCGCCGATTCTTTGGAGGTGTCGATCAGGTCTTCGGTCAGCGCGCCGATGATGCCATTGCGGCCGGCGTACACTTTACCGATCTTATCTTTATGCTTGCGTGCGGTTTCGATTACCCCGCATGCGGATGCGTTAATCACCGCTGTCACACCGCCGGACTGCGCGTAGAAGGCGTTCATTTTCGCCATGATTCTCTCCAAATATTAAAAACTAATTCAAAAACCCCAATTCAAATATTGGAACCACGAATAAACACTCGTGTACATTCGTGCTTACTTAATCTTTATCGCTCACCCGCGTCGATTCATGATCCGCCTGCACCCGCAGCAGCGTAATCACGCAATCGCCGATCTCGTCATACTCCTCGCGGCCGGTGCCGAATTGCTCGCGCGACGACTAGAAAAACTGGTTGCGGTAGCTTTTCTCGCCCACCTTGAAGATCACGAAATGTGCGCCGCGCTCTTCCCAATACAGTACCGGCACGCTCGTCAGCTCGCGGTCATCGGGGTACAGGCGGATTTCCGCGTCCGCGCTCTGTACCTCGACTGGTTTGCCATAACGCTCCCGCACCGTCTGTTGGACGATGGCGCGCTCGGTATCGGTGTAATCGGGAATATTGCTCATCAGTTATAGAACGGGCGAGGCATGCCTCGCCCCTACGGGATTAACCGAGTTTGGCGAAAATCTCGTCGCGAATCGCGTCGACCTTGCCCACGCCCGCCACTTTCACATATTTAGGCGCGCCCGCAGCGCCGCTCGCCGCCCACTGGTTGTAGAAATTCACCAGCGGTTTGGTTTGGGAATGATAAACCTCGAGACGCTTCTTGACGGTTTCTTCTGCATCGTCGGCGCGCTGAATCAAATCCTCGCCGGTCGCATCGTCTTTGCCCGCCACTTTGGGGGGGTTGAATACGACGTGATAGGTACGGCCCGAAGCCACGTGTACGCGGCGGCCGCTCATGCGCTTGACGATCTCCTCGTCCGGCACATCCACTTCCACTACAAAATCCACGTCGATGCCGAGCTTCTTCATCGTCTCAGCTTGCGGAATGGTGCGCGGGAAACCGTCGAACAAATAGCCTTTGGCACAATCCGGCTGCGTCAGGCGCTCTTTGATCAGACCCATAATAATGTCGTCGGAAACAAGACCGCCGGCATCCATGATTTTCTTGGCTTCGATGCCCAAGGGCGTGCCCGCTTTCACTGCGGCGCGCAGCATATCGCCGGTGGAAATTTGCGGAATGCCGTATTTATCTTTGATGTAGTTGGCTTGAGTGCCTTTACCAGCGCCGGGCGCGCCGAGCAGTATTACCTTCATAAAACCTCCACTGTCTTAAGTTATTGGCTGAACGGTCAAGTATGGGCCATGAGAAAATTTGCCATGACCGCCCCCTCTCTCCTAGCTCTCTCCCGCACGCGGGAGAGAGGGACGGGGACTCGCTGCGCGAGTTTCATTGGCCCGAAAGGCGGTCATCTTACCACTGTTCGCCGAGGGGAAAAGCCGGGGGAGCCGACAGCGGGAATAAATGTTTTTATCCCTGCATAAGCAGTATTTTAAGCCTTTAACAATGCTCGAACTTTGGCCAGATCTTCCGGGGTATCGACCCCGGCGGCGGGCGCCAGATCGGTGACCGCCACCGCGATTTTGTGGCCGTGCCACAGGGCGCGCAACTGTTCCAAGGCCTCGAATTGCTCCACGGCGGCCGGGCTCAGTTGCTGATAGGTTTTCAGGAAGGCGGCACGATATGCGTAAATTCCAATATGCCGATATACCGGTAATTCCTGCGGCAGCCGGGTTGGTGCATTTTGGAACGCATCGCGCGCATAGGGAATGGGCGCGCGGCTGAAATACAGGGCATAGCCCATGCGGTCGATCACGACTTTGACGATGTTCTGATTGAACATGCTCGCCATATCGTGAATCGCATGGCAGGCGGTGGCCATCGACGCCGTGCCGTGGGTAGCAAGACTCTCTGCCACATCCGTAATCAAGCGCGGATCGAGCAGCGGCTCATCGCCTTGCACGTTGACCACAATCGCATCGTCCGGCCACTTCAGGGTGTGCACCACTTCGGCGATGCGATCGGTGCCGGACGCATGCTCCTTTGATGTGAGCAGCGCGTTATAACCGCGCGCCTTCACCGCCTCGGCCACTTCTGGATGATCGGTCGCGACCCAGACCTCTTCTGCGCCGGAGGCGAGCGCTAACTCCACCACGCGCACCACCATCGGCTTGCCGCCGATATCGGCCAGCGGCTTGCCGGGGAGGCGTGTGGAAGCGTAACGCGCGGGGATGACGACTTTGAATGGATGCATTGTAGTATTTTGAATGGGTGGTTCAGTGATTAGGTGATTAGGTAATTGGGTGATTTCCGCTCACTAATCACAGTTTACCAATCACCAAATCACACATCTTCCTCGGCAGGCAGCTTGCGCGCCTCATCTTCCAGCATCACCGGAATATCGTCGCGTATCGGATACGCCAGCCGATCCGGTTTGCATACCAGCTCCTGTTTATCTTTCACATACACCAACGGCCCTTTGCACAGCGGGCACACTAAAATCTCCAGCAACTTAGGATCCATGGCTACTCCTTAATTTTTCCATCACGGCGAGGCCCACACCGGGATCGAGCGTGGCTTCCACCGGCAGCACCCACACATTGTCGCCGGCGAAATCGACGCATTTCACCGCATCCTTTTCCGTCATCAATATCACGTCGGATTCATGAAACGGTAAATCGCTCGGCGTGAAAGCGTGATGATCGGGGAAGGGATGCTCGCTAAAGCGCATGCCGAGTTTCTTTAAATGTTTGAAAAAACGCTCCGGGTGGCCGATCCCCGCCACGGCATGCACGGTCTGCCCGGCGAATATCTCGGGCCGCGCACGCAGCGTGGGGTTGCGCAAATTGTAAAGCAGATCGCCGGTCAGCTGCATGGTGAATTCGCGCCGCTGCAAGGGAGCGCCCGGTAGCCAGCCGTTGATCACCACCACGTCGGCCTGCTTCAGGCGCAACGGCGGCTCGCGCAGCGGACCGGCGGGAAGCAATTGCCCATTGCCGAACCAGCGATCGGCATCGATCACGACCACTTCGACATCGCGCTGCATGCGATAGTGCTGCAAGCCGTCGTCGCTCACGACCACATTCACTTCCGGATGACTGCCCAACAAAGCCATCCCGGCCTCGACCCGATTCTGACCGACCCATACCGGACAAGAAGCCTTCATCGCGAGCAGCACCGGCTCATCGCCGACTTCCGCCGGGTCGCTGTCGCTGCGCACCGGGCGCGGCAGCGTGCTCTTGCCGCGATAGCCGCGACTGATGATGCCGGGCCGATACCCTTGTTCTTTCAGCAGGGCGATCAGGGCGATCACCAGCGGGGTTTTACCCGTTCCCCCGACCGCGATATTCCCCACCACGATCACCGGCGCCGGCAGCTTGACGCTCGCCAACCAGCCGAGCCGATACAGTGCGCGCCGCAGCGTGGAAGCCGCCCAGAACAGCAGCGACAAGGGCAGCAGAATCGCATGCCATGGCGTCCAGCGGTACCACTGACGTTCGAGCCAGGTCATCATTGAGCGTAATTGTGTGATTAGGCGATTGGGTGATGGGGAGATAAACCGCCTTAACGGTTCATTCCTTACCCCTATTTTATTTCTGCGCTTGGGTGGCGAAGGTAATGCGCGACAAACCGGCTTGGCGCGAGGCTTCCATTACGCTCACCACGGCTTGATGCGTGGCATTGGCGTCGGCGCTGATAATCACCACCGGATCGACCGCGGCGCCCGCCGCCCGCTTTAACTCGATCGACAAGCCTTCCGTATTTTTGCCGGCGAAAGGCTTGCCGTTCACCACATAGCGTCCGGCGGCATCCACCGCGACGTTGACGGTGGCTGGTTTTTGTTCGGGTTTTTCCGCTTGCGCGGTCGGCAGATTGATTTGCAGCTCGGCGAACTGGGAAAAGGTGGTCGTCACCATCAGAAAAATCAGCAACACCAACAACACATCGATCATCGGGATCAGATTGATCTCGACCTCTTCGCGCTGGCGCCCGCGTTGAAAATTCATGCCGCGGGCCTACTTTCGCTCGCCGTGCAACACTTCAACCAGCTTGATCGCCTGTTGCTCCATATCCACGATCAGCGATTCCACTTTGGCGCGGAACATGCGGTAGGTAATCAACGCGAGAATCGCGACAAACAAGCCCATGCCGGTATTGTAGAGCGCCACCGATATGCCGCGCGCCAACTCGGCTGGATTGCTGCCGGTCGGGCTCAAGGCGCCGAATAAATGCACCATCCCCAATACCGTGCCAAAGAGACCCCACAGCGGTGCTGCGGTGGCGATCGTGCCGAGCGTCGTCAAAAAGCGCTCCAACTCATGCGCCACGGCGCGGCCTTCTTCCTCCACCGCTTCCTTCATGATCTCGCGCGAGGTGTTTACGTTGCGCAGCGCTGCGGCAAAAATGCGCCCGAGCGGCGAACCTTGCACCAAGCGATTCAGCATCTCCTGAGACACGCCCTTGCTTTGCAACTCTTGCAGCAGCGACTGCAACAGACCTTTGGGGGAAATGAGGGATGAACGCAAGGACCAGAATCGCTCGCCGATAATGCCCAGGGCGAGGATAGACGCGAAAATCAACGGCCAGATCGGCCAACCCGCTTTTTCAATGATACTTAGCACGCGGCTTCTCCATGGAAAATTCGCGTAACTTTATCGCGCCCACCCGTTTTCAGCAAGGGAACAAAACAACACGCGGCGCGCCAGGCAAAAAAATGCCCCGGGAGGATGGCAGCCCGGGGCGAAGCGGAGCAGATACTTACCAAGGAGGAGACTCAATGAAAAAGCCCAAAGCAGGCTCACAACTGGATGTCATTGTACTATCTTTTTGTCATGAAGCAAGCGATTGTTCGGCGGCTGTTTGCGGCTGCATGACTACACCTCCAACTAAGCTCGAAACCAATCTGAAATGAGCGTACAGAAATGTTCATTGAAGAAATATTTTTCAAATGAACGCTAAACGATGCACCCAAAAGAGAATTTTATGACTGTCCACATACCTTGTGGATAAGTCTGTGCATAAGCTGTACACATTGCAGTTAAATGCCCCACCACAAATAAGTTTTATATTTCGCTCAAGTTTTACACGGCAACATTTTCTTTTAAATTCAATGGTGTAATATTTCAAGACACATATTTTCAATCTGCCTGACACAAAACTGCAAAATTCTCGGGGATTGTGGATAGCTGCTACAATCTGCTCATGCCAAACCCCTTATTTACTAGGGTCGACGAACAGCCGATCCCGGTTTCAGAGCTAAATCGCCGAGCAAAAGCGCTGCTCGAAAACAGTTTTCCGCCGCTGTGGGTGAGCGGCGAAATCTCCAACCTCACCAAACATTCATCCGGCCACTGGTACTTTTCCTTGAAAGACGACAAGGCGCAAGTGCGCTGCGTCATGTTTAAACATCGCAATCAATACCTCGATTTCTCGCCGAAGGAAGGCATGCAAGTCGAAGCGCGCGCCGTGGTCTCCCTATACGAGGCGCGCGGCGAGTTTCAACTGAATATCGAGAACATACGTCCGGGCGGACTCGGCGCGCTGTTCGAGGCCTTCGGCAAGCTCAAAGCCAAACTCGAAGCCGAAGGCTTGTTCGATGCCGCGCGCAAAAAGCCCCTGCCCGCATTCCCGGAGCAGATCGGCATCATCACCTCCTTGCAAGCCGCCGCGCTGCGCGACGTGCTCAGCACGCTGCGTCGCCGCATGCCGTCGATTCCCATCGTGCTCTACCCCACCCCGGTGCAAGGGCGTGGCGCCTGCCTCAACATCTCCCAAGCGATCAAAACCGCCGGGCAACGCGCCGAATGCGACGTGCTAATCCTGTGTCGCGGCGGCGGCAGCATCGAGGATCTATGGGAATTCAACGAAGAAATCGTCGCCCGCGCCATCCATGCCAGCCCCATCCCCATCGTCTGCGGCGTCGGCCACGAGACCGATTTCACCATCGCCGATTTCATCGCCGACCAGCGCGCGCCCACGCCCACCGCCGCCGCCGAACTGGTCAGCCCCAACCGCGCCGACCTTGTTCCCAAACTCGACACCCTGGCCCAGCGCATCGAGCGCAACCTGACGCGCCTGATCGAAAGCCGCATGCAGCACCTGGATCATCTGCAGAAGCGCTTGATCCACCCTGGCGAACGGCTCCGCCACCAGCACGCGCAACTCGGCCATTTATCGCAGCGCCTGAATCGCGCCTTACAACACAACCTGGACACGCAACGCTGGCAACTGCGGCAACTCAGCGACCGCATCAATAGCGCACGACCCAACGTCGCCCCGCTCATCCAACGCAGCGCGCACCTCTCCACCCGGCTGAGCTTGGTCATGCAAAATCGCCTGGCCTTCGCACAAGGCGAGATCGCACGCTTAGCGGGGAATCTCGACCACCTGAATCCCCAGGCGATCTTGGAGCGCGGTTACAGCATTGCGCGGGATGCGCGGGGGAATGTGGTGCGGGATAGTGGCGCGCTTCAAGTCGGAAGCGAAGTGGGGTTGACGTTTGCGGTGGGGGGGGCGAAGGCTAAAGTGGTTTCTAAATCTAGTTAGGGTCATACCTTATGCCATCATTCCCTCTTATGAGCGAGTTGCCGCCGGTAGTTGAGACTACGGGCTGGAGTTGGGAGCGATTCACCGCACCAGTCGCACCATCGCGCAACTTCTGGCTCGGAGTCGACAGAGAAGGCAATCGCTGGCTCACCAAGCTCACCGGTGCTTTCTACTCTTACCGGGAAATCATTTTCGCCAGACTTGCTCAGGCAATGAATTGGTCGTGTCAGAGCTCCGTCTTCATGCGTGTCGACAAGCACAGTGCTCAAGTACTGGGAGTACCCGTCGGCGAGATCCACGCCGCTCATTGGTTCCTGATGGAGCATCTGCCTCCGCCTTACTCCTTCGGTTGCGCGCTCGAGTTCTTGGTGGATAGACCGATTCGAACTGTCGAAGACCTCATGGGGTCTGAAATCGCGCACCTGCTGGACTGGCCAAAGAGTGAGTTCGCTGCGTATGTCTTTGGTGGAAATGAGCCCCCAGGCAGGCTGTTCACAACAGCACACGAGTTCGTGATTATCGACTCCGAACAGATGTTCGCCACCGGCCCCTGCAACTTCGACACCGCGCACTGGTGGAACGAGCCAGACGGTCGCCCATCTATCTCGGGGCGTGCTCTGGCTCTTGAGGTCTGTAGCGATCTAGCTGCCCTTTCGGAGTACCAGGTTCAAGAGGCCCTCCGCGAGCCCTACGGAGTCTCCGTGCGCAAGCTTTGGCCCATTGCACCAAAGCTGAGGGAAAGTCGCAGGTTCGCCGCAGAGTTCCGCGCTTCTCATGAACGAACCTAACCTTCCGGCCACCATGGGGTCAGTCCGCGCAATGCCCGAAGGAAATTGCGCCGAATGCCGATGGTCGTGATACTGCCCCATGGCTGACTATCGCCGTGCATGGTGTTCGGGCGGCACCTATTTCTTTACCGTCAACCTGCAAGGGAAAAGGGGGCGGGTGTATTTACTGCCAAATAAGAGCAACCCGTCCCCGTTGTGCGCCTTTGTGGGGTTTTGTCACGCTACCCTTTTCAAAGATGAAAGAGCTACGCGGCGGGCGTTAAAACCTCAGGGGATTACGACCTTGTTAAAGAAGCGTTCCGCGAGCACAGGGTCAAGTGTTTTGAGCTGCTTGTAAACCTCCATCACCTTGCCACGCTGCCCTGACAGTGCGTAGTAGATGCCCAGGTTGTTCCACGCCTTGGCATGTTCTGGATTGATGCGCAGGGCCTGCTGGTAGGCCTCGATGGCCTTGGCGGACTGACTGGCCTTGTCGTAGGCAATGCCCAGGTTGTACCACGCCTTGGCATCTTCCGGATTGATACGCAGGGCCTGCTGGTAGGCCTCAATGGCCCTAGCGGTCTGCCCAGCATTATCGTAGGCGACGCCCAGGTTGTTCCACGCATTGGCATCTTCCGGATTGATGCGCAGGGCCTGCTGGTAGGCTTCGATGGCCTTGGCGATCTGCCCAGCATTATCGTAGGCGATGCCCAGGTTATACCATGCTGCGGCATATGCCGGATTGATGCGCAGGGCCTGCTGGTAGGCTTCGATGGCCTTGGCGATCTGCCCAGCAATATCGTAGGCGTAGCCCAGGTTGTTCCACGCCTCAGCATCTTCCGGATCGATGCGCAGGGCCTGCTGGTAGGCCTCGATGGCCTTGGCGGTCTGACCGGCCTTATCGTAGGCGATGCCCAAGCTGTACCACGCCGTGCCGCTGCCAGGCCGCGCCTTCGTCCAGCGGCGGCTGTGTTCGAGCAAAGCTGGCCAAGCCTTGCGGCTTTGCAGTTCAATGGCTTTGTTCAGCCACTCCGTGACCGGTTGGACAGTTGTGACTGCCGCTGCCTTGGTGCTGCGTTTGGGCAGTTCTTTCACCCATTCGACGGGAACGGCGAAATTGAGGTTTTGCCCCTCGGAGAGATAAAAAGTGGTGAGCCCTACCAGCGCGCCGTTCTCATCGAATAATCCGCCACCGCTGGAGCCGGGCGAGATGGCGGCGGTGGTCTGGATGTAGCGGCCGCCTTCGACTTCACGCAGGCTGGAGACGATACCGTCCGAGAGCGTGAGTTCGAGACCCTTGGGTGCGCCGATGGCATAGACCTTGGCGCCGACTTTGAGTGTTTTGGTGTTGCCGACCGCGACTGCCGGGGCGGTGAGGCCCGCGACACTGAGGGAACATACATCCCGATCCCAATCGGAATAGCGCAGGGTGGCGGCGTGCTCCTTGACTCCGATGCGCACCTTGAGCTTGTTGGCGCCTTTGATAACGTGGCAGTTGGTCACCACATTCCCATCGCCGAACGCAACGCCCTTACCCCTATCTACAATCGCTGCATAAGGGTCGTTGGCCGCCACATTCCCATCGGCAAACACGACGCCGCTACCCATACTCTGCGCTTTTCCTTTGGCGTTGATGTTTTCCACGACGACCGTGCTCTTGGCGGCCTGTTCGTATATGTCGCTGGCGGTTTTGGCGTGGGCGGTGAAAGCCACAAAGATAAGGGCGGCGGCAAGCGTGGCGTTTCGAAAGGCGGTTCGCATTCGTTGATTCTCCCGTTACTTGAATTCTATCAGTTGCAGTAGAGGACAAGCCTGGACACGATTGGCGCCCCTCTTGCTATTGATTTCAGTGGTAGCAGAATACGCCGTCGACACCCCTTACTCAATCAAGCGTATCTCCTGTCTATGCAGCAACCAAGTCATCTTCAATAGACAGAACTTGCCAATCTATCTGGCCCCCGCCTATACTTATCACCAGATGATAACCAAAAAGACAAGCCCTGACGCCAGAGATACCGGCCTGGATGCCTTGCTCGACTTGGACGGCTACATCATCGACCAAGATGGCGGATACTGGGTAAAGATAGAAGCGGCGGTGCAAGAAGCGTCAACGGGTAGGCCGCATGGCATCAAATATAGTCTGTCGCTGCATGAGCCTTACGGTGATCGGATTATGGGGTACGACAACGCGCATGCGGTGAAGCACCCCAAGAAGGGGAAATATACCGGTTGGCGCGTGGAATACGACCACAAGCACCGGCATGCACGAGATAAGGGTGTGCCATATGAATTCGTGGACGCATACCAGCTATTGAAAGATTTTTTCTCGGACGTGGATCGCGCCCTTGAGGCGCATAGAAAAGGATGAAAACAATGAAAACCGTAGCGATTGGCATTATGCCGCAAGAGAAAATCCGGGAACGGACTTTGGCGATTGCGCGCGGCGAATATAAGCCCAAGCGCGGCGAACCTAAGATATGGTTTACCTCCATCAAATCGGTCGCTGAAGTTTTGAGCGATGAAAACCGCGCGCTGCTGCATGTGATTCAGGACACGAAGCCTGAGTCGCTAAAGGACTTGGCCGAAGCGACGGGGAGGAAGCCCAGCAATTTGTCGCGAACCCTGAAAACTTTGGCAGGTTACGGATTTGTGGAACTCAACCGGGAAAACAAAACCGTACGCCCGGTTGCCAAGGCAACGGAATTTGAAATTCTGGCGGCTTAGTAGTCGTAGCGCCGGCATCCTTGCCGACATGCCGGCTGGAAGCCGGCGCTACATAGGGCAATCGCGACGCGCCCAACCCACTATAAATCCAAAAACCGATTCACCGCCTCCCCCACCCGCTCGGTGAGGTGATCATCCAAGCAATCCATCACCACCGCATCCCCCATCCCCCGCAACCAAGTCATCTGCCGTTTGGCGAGCTGGCGCGTGGCGGCGAGGCCTTTGTCGCGCAGCGTGTCGTAATCGAATTCCCCCTCCAGGTATTGCCAGGTTTGGCGGTAGCCGACGCAGCGCATGGAGGGCATGAGCGCATTCAAGGCGTAATGCTCGCGCAGCCATTTCACTTCTTCGATCAAGCCTTGCGCCAGCATTGTGTCGAAGCGATCGGCGATGCGCTGATGCAATACCGCGCGGTCGCTCGGCATGAGCCCGAGCGGCAAGGTGCGATAGGGGAACGTACCCTCTCCCCCTGCCCCTCTCCCGCTTGCGGGAGAGGGGTGTATGAGCGCTGACATGGGTTTGCCGGTGAGCGCATGGATTTCCAGCGCCCGCTGGATGCGCTGGGCATCGGTTGGTTTCAAACGCGCGGCGGTTTCTGGATCAATTTGCGCCAACGCCGCGTGCAAGGCAGGCCAACCATACTCTTTCGCCCGCATATCAATCTCGGCACGCAATATGGGATCGGCATGAGGTAGCTCATCCAGGCCCTCGCGTAGCGCTTTGAAATAGAGCATGGTGCCGCCGGCCAGTAAGGGAATCTTGCCGCGTGCAGTGATATCCGCCATCAAGCGCAGCGCGTCATGCCGAAACTGCGCGGCGGAATAGGATTCAGTTGGGTCGATGATATCGATCAGATGATGCGGTGCGATGGCCAGTGTGGCGGCATCGGGCTTGGCGGTGCCGATGTTCATGTGGCGATACACCAGCGCGGAATCGACGCTGATGATTTCCAGCGGCAGGCGTTGCACCAACTCCACCGCGATGCCGGTTTTGCCGCTGGCGGTGGGGCCCATGAGCAGAATGGCGGGGGGCCCTTTTTCGGGGAGCGGGGAACGGGAAGCGGGAAGCGGGTTCCCTGCATCCTTCTTCCCGCTCCCTGTTCCCCACTCCCCGCTCCCCAACTTATTTTCCGCGCATGAAGAGTTTGTCTAAATCTTGCATCGTCATCTGAAACCACGTCGGGCGTCCATGATTGCATTGGTCCGCGCGCTCGGTGGCTTCCATTTCACGCAGCAGGGCGTTCATCTCGGGCAGCATCAAGCGCCGATTGGCGAGCACCGCGCCGTGGCAAGCCATGGTGGCGAGCAATTCGTTGCGGCGTTCGGTGAGCACGCGGCTGGCGCCGAATTCGCGCAAGTCTTGCAGCACGGCGCGTGCTAACTCGCTGGGGTCGGCATCTTGCAGCAAGGCGGGAATCGCGCGTACTGCGATGCTGTTGGGCGAGAGCACCGCCATCTCGAAACCGAGTTGGCGCAAGGTGTCGCCCTGCTCTTCCACCGTCGCCACTTCCAGCGGCCCGGCGGTCAGGGCGGCGGGCACGAGCAAGGGTTGCGTCGGCACAGTGTGCATATCGAGCGCATTTTTTAATTTTTCATACACCACGCGCTCATGCGCCGCATGCATATCCACCAACACCAAGCCCAGCGCGTTTTGCGCCAGGATATAGACGCCATGCACTTGGCCCAGCGCATAACCTAAAGGCGGCGCCTCGCTCGTAGCCTGATCGGCCTGCCGTGGGGCTTCTGCCACGGCGTCTTTTACCCCGGAAAACAGCGTCGAATAAAACGGGCTCGGTTCATTCACCGCCAGCGCCATGCTCTCCTGCCTGGGAGCAACCATCGGCGTTTGCCCACGCCACCCCCCTGAATCCCGAATCCCGAATCCCGAATCCTGCACCACATTCCCCAAGGCCTCGCCGCGCGATCCGGCCAACACCCGATTCACCGCGTGATACAAAAATTGATGCACCGCACGGCCATCGCGAAAGCGCACTTCGATCTTGGTCGGATGCACATTCACATCCACCGCTGCCGGATCGAGCGTGAGGAACAAAACATAAGCCGGGTGCCGCGCCTGATGCAGCACATCCTTGTAAGCCTCGCGCAGCGCGTGCGAAATCAGTTTGTCGCGCACGAAACGGCCATTCACAAAAAAATACTGCGCATCGCGGCTGGCGCGGGAATACGCCGGCACACCGGCGAAACCTGACAGGCGCAAATCGCTTGCCTCGACCTCGATCGGTAGGGAAGCTTGCGCGAAATCCTCGCCCAGAAATTCATGCACGCGCTGCGCGAGTTGTGTCGGGCGCAAGTGCCAGGTCACGCGGCCATTGTGTTGCAGCGTGAAGCCGACCTCGGGGTGTGCCAGCGCAATGCGTTTGAACATCTCTTCGCAATGCGCGTATTCGGTCGCCTCGGTTTTGAGAAATTTACGCCGCGCCGGGGTGTTGAAGTACAGATCGCGCGCTTCAATCGTGGTGCCCACGGGATGCGCCGCCGGTTGCGTAGAAGACAATGCGCCGCCCTCGGTTTCGACTTGCCATGCGTGCTCGGCTTGCAGCGTGCGGCTGGTCAAGGCCATGCGCGTGACGGAAGCGATGCTCGCCAAGGCTTCACCGCGAAAACCCAGGCTCGCCACCCGCTCCAAATCCTCTAGGGAGGCGATCTTGCTGGTCGCGTGGCGCGCCAAGGCCAAGGCCAACTGTTCACCCGCGATGCCGCCGCCGTTATCGGTGACTTGAATCTGCTTGATGCCGCCTTGCGTGAGCTTGACCTCGATCTCCGTCGCACCGGCATCGACGCTGTTTTCCAGCAACTCCTTCAGCGCAGAAGCGGGCCGATCCACCACCTCGCCGGCGGCGATTTGGTTGATGAGCAGGTCGGGGAGGAGATGGATTTGAGACATGTCGGCTTAAGAATGAAGCCAACATTATAGCCTTGGATAGGGCTTAGTTTTTCGCCAGCTTAGGCTTGGCCAGCGGCGGGCTCTTGGCGAAATAGCGTTTGATGCCGGAGACGATGGCCGCCGCCATTTTGTCTTGGTATTCCTCGTCGGTGAGGCGCGCTTCTTCGTCCGGGTTGGTGATGAAGGCCGTCTCCACCAGGATGGAGGGAATGTCCGGCGCTTTCAGCACGGCGAAGCCGGCTTGTTCCACAGCGGCTTTGTGCAAGGTATTCACACCGCCCAACTCACCCAGCACGGCTTTGCCTAAACGCATGCTGTCGTTGATGGTGGCGGTTTGCGAAAGATCGAGCAGGGTTTGTTTGAGATATTTGTCTTTCACGTCCAGATTCACGCCGCCGATCAAGTCGGCATCGTTTTCGCGTTTGGCCAACCAGCGCGCCGCGGCGCTGGTCGCGCCGTTTTCCGACAAGGCGAATACCGAGGAGCCGCGCGCCTCCGGGTTAATGAAAGCATCGGCGTGAATCGATACGAACAAGTCGGCCGAGACCTTGCGCGCCTTCACCACGCGGTTGCCCAGCGGAATGAAATAATCGCCGTCGCGCACCAGGAAACCGCGCATATTGGGTTCTTCATCGAGTTGGGCCTTGACACGCTTGGCGATGGATAAGGTGACATCTTTTTCGAATGTGCCGCGCGCACCTTTCGCACCTGGATCCTCGCCGCCGTGGCCCGCATCCAGCGCGATGGTCACGATACGCACCAACTCCAGCGGATCTTTGCCCTTGCCTTTGGCTTTGCGCGGATTGACGGCTTTTTCTTCTTCAATCTTGGCAAGTTTTTCTTCCGGCTTGATCGAAGGCGCGGGGGCGGCTTTATCAGCCTTGGCCGGCGTGCTCATGCCGGCAGCGGCATCCACCGCGTTACCGGTTTCCAACAGGGCCAGCAGCGGATCGACCGGCTTGGCGGGATAAATATCCAGCACCAGGCGATGGCCATAGTCGCCAACGGGTTTGACGGTAAATGCGGCGGGTTTCACTTCAGTCTTGAGATCGAACACCAAGCGCACCACGCCCGGTTTGAAGCGCCCGACGCGCACCACTTTAATGTAGGGATCGTCGGCGCCGATCTTGGCCGAGAGTTGCGACAGCGTGTTGCTGAGTTCGATATTTTCCAGATCGAGCACGACGCGCTCGGGATTATCGATGGTGAAATGTTTGAAGCTGATCGGCTGTTTGGATTCGAGGGTGATGCGCGTGTATTCGGCGGCGGGCCAGACGCGGGCGGCGGTAATTTTGATGGGCTCGGCGGCGACGCTTGCCGAAATCGACATGAAAAAAAATGCGAGCGCCGCTAGCAGGCGATAGAACACCGCTAACCGGGCAATACCTTTTCCAAACGCGCCAAACATTTTTCACCTGCCTCCGTTTCTGCTTTGATTTGGAGACTTCGGCCTTCATCCACCACTAACAACGCGATGCGCACATCCGGTATGGGCAAAAATTCGCCGGCTTTTTCCGGCCATTCCACGAAGCACACCGTGTCTGGATTGAAGTGCTCGCGGAAACCTGCATCAAGCCATTCGCGTGGATCGGCGAAACGATAAAAATCAAAGTGATACAAGTATAAGCTCGAAACAGTATAAAGTTCAACCAGGGTATAGGTGGGGCTTTTCACTTTGCCTGCATAACCCAGCCCGCGCAGCACACCGCGCACCAGCGTAGTTTTGCCCGCGCCCATCTCACCATCGAGATAAATCGTCAGCCCCGGCGCCAGCGCTTGCGAAAGTTTCGCGCCAAACGCCAGCGTGGCGGCCTCATCCGGCAGGAAGCGTGTCAATTGCATGGCGCCCCGCTATCATGCGCGGCATGCCTCAACACGACCTCGACCCAACCCAACTCGCGCTGCAGATTAAAGCGTGGGGCAAAGAGCTCGGCTTTCAAGCCGTGGGCATCGCGGGCGTGGACATGCCACAGGCGGAAGTGAAGCTGCTGGAATGGTTGGCGGCGGGTCGGCATGGCGAGATGGATTATATGGCAAGACATGGGACGAAACGTGCGCGCCCGGCGGAGCTGGTACCCGGCACCTTCCGTGTCATCAGCGCCCGCCTCGATTACCAGCCACCCCAAGTGCGCGATAGCTGGGACGTCCTCAACGACCCCACGCAAGCCTTCATCTCGCGCTATGCCCTGGGCCGCGATTATCACAAGCTGGTGCGCAACCGGCTGCAAAAACTGGCGGACCGCATCACGCAAGCCATCGGCCCCTTCCACCATCGCGCCTTCACCGACAGCGCACCGGTGATGGAAGTGGAGTTGGCGCAACTCGCCGGCCTGGGTTGGCGCGGCAAACACACCTTGCTCTTGCAGCGCGAGCATGGCTCATGGTTTTTTCTGGGCGAGCTCTATACCGGCTTGGCGCTGCCGATCGACACGCCCACAGACAACCATTGCGGCACTTGCCAAGCCTGCATCGACATCTGTCCTACTCAAGCCATCGTCGCGCCCTATGAAGTGGATGCGCGGCGCTGCATTTCCTATCTCACCATCGAGCATAAGGGCAGCATCCCAATCGAATTGCGTCCCCTCATGGGCAATCGCATTTACGGCTGCGACGATTGTCAATTGACTTGCCCATGGAACAAATTCGCGCAGCCGACGCATGAGACGGATTTCCATCCGCGTCATGGTTTGGATGATGTGGCGCTCATCGCGCTGTTCAACTGGAGCGAAACCGAATTTGATACGTGCCTGGCAGGCAGCGCCATCCGCCGCATCGGGCATGCCCAATGGCTGCGCAACATCGCCGTGGCGCTGGGCAATGCACCGACTTCGCCAGGCATCATCAGCGCGCTGCAAGCCAAGCGCGATCATCCGTCCGGCCTGGTGCGCGAACATGTGGCGTGGGCGCTCGGGCGGCACGGGGTCGTGGGCTGATATAATTTGAAGAACTTTTAACCACGAATGAACACGAATGAACACGAATGAACACGAATAAAGGCACAAATACAAAAAATCTGGTTTTGAATTTTTTCGTGTTCATTCGTGTTCATTCGTGGTTGCCCTAGGTTTTTCAAAACATGCAAATCGACCCTAACTCCCCCATTGGCGTGTTCGACTCCGGCGTCGGCGGCCTGACGGTGGTGCGCGCGCTCATGGAGCGGCTGCCATTTGAGAATATCGTCTATTTCGGCGACACGGCGCGCGTGCCCTATGGCGTGAAATCGGTCGAAACCATTGCGCATTACACGACACAGATCGCCGAGTTTCTGTTGGCGAAAGAGGTCAAGCTGCTCATCATCGCCTGCAACACGATGGCGGCGGTGGCGGCGCAAGTGGTGCGCGACTTGTCCCCGGTGCCGGTGCTGGATGTGATCGATGCGGGCGCGTTCGGGGCGGCGCAGGCCACGCGCAACAAGCAGATCGGCATCCTCGGCACGCCCACCACCATCAACAGCAACGCCTATGCGCAGGCGATTCACCGCTACGATCCCGAGATTCGCCTCTATTCCCAGGCCTGCCCCCTATTCGTGCCGCTGGTGGAAGAAGGCTGGCTCGACCATCCGGTGACGCGGCTCACCGCGCAGGAATATTTGAAACCCGTACTGGCGCAAGCGGTCGATACCCTGGTGCTGGGCTGCACCCATTACCCCCTGCTCACGCCGCTGTTGCAAGAGGTGGCCGGGCCGAGCGTGAGTCTGATCGACTCGGCGCAAACCATGGCGGAACGCGCCGCCGGATTGCTGAAAGAGCAACAGCTCGGTAATCCGAACCAGGGAGCACCGCGTTATGAATATTTCGTCACCGATGTTCCGGTGCGGTTTCAAACCATCGGCGAACGGTTTCTAGGCCGCACCCTCAGCCAGGTTCACGTCGTGAAATGGTAGCCGCAAGCAAGGATCAAAAAATGCTTCAGTCACGCTTTGTCACTGCATCCATCATCGCTGCATTGCTCACCCTGGGCGCTTGCGCCTCCACCACCCAATCCGGCGAAGTCGGCGTGCAGCGCAAGCAGTTCCTGCTGGTCTCGTCGCAGCAAGCGGAAGCCGGCGCGGCGCAATTCTACGCACAGGAGATGCAGAAATACTCCAGCAAACGCGCGCTCAACACCGACCCCCAGCAAACCGCGCGCGTGCGCGAGATCGCTTCCCGCTTGATCGATCAGGCGGGCGCCTTCCGCCCCGACACGCGCAGATGGAAATGGGAAGTGAATGTCATCACCAGCAAGGAACTCAACGCCTACTGCGCGGCCGGCGGCAAAATGGCGGTGTACTCCGGCTTGATCGACTCTCTGCGCCTCACCGATGATGAAATCGCCGCAGTGATGGGCCACGAGATCGCGCATGCCTTGCGCGAACATACGCGCGAAGCGATGTCGGAGTCTTTGGCGCAGCAAGTGGGTGTTTCGGTCGTGGCCTCGCTGGCCGGGCTCGGCCAAGGCGGAACGAATCTGCTCGCCAACGCGACCCATGTCGCCATCGGGCTGCCCTTCTCGCGCCAGAAGGAACGCGAAGCGGACGAAATCGGCATCGAACTCATGGCGCGCGCCGGATATGACCCGCATAGCGCGCTCAGCGTATGGCGCAAAATGATGGCCAACGGCGGCGGCCGTCCGCCGGAATTTCTCAGCACCCACCCCGACCCGGCGAACCGCATCCGGGATATCGAAGCGCATCTGCCGCGCGTGATGCCGCTATACGAAGCGACGAAGAAAACCAGCAAGAAATAAAACCAGAAAGAAATTAAAAAAGAGGCCGGGTGGGTCAACCCACCCGGCGAACTCCGGATCATAGGAGAGAGTGTTCCCGATGCGCGATGCGAAGGCTCGCACCGCACTTGTACTGATGCAATGCTTATGCCAAGTTGGCCAAGTGTCGGGTTACACAAAAGCCATCATCGCGCGCGTCGAACAGCGCATTGAAATCACATTGAATTTGTCTTGGCGCCGGACCTGCCTCCCGGCGTTCGCTCCGCTCAGTAGCATGCTCCGGGGATGACAAAAAGGGTTCATCGATGTGACGCAGCGCGGCAATGCTTGCCGGCGGTTTAACTCAGAAAAAGCTTTTTACCACGGAGTACGCAGAGTACACGGAGGAAAATATTGATATTGGGTGGGTTAGGCGCGCAGTTTGTACCGTAACCCGCCGGATGCGCCGCCAGGCGCTCAATACATGCCTCGTGTTGCTGCGCAACGCTTGGCGGGTTACGCAAAAAACGCTAACCCACATTCGAAATTTATTTCCTCCGCGTCCTCTGTGTACTCCGTGGTTCAAGAACTTTTCTAAAATTATCGTTTATGAAAAACCAAGGTGCGATTGTTCACCGGCATGGCAAAATCTTTTTGCAGTACTAGTCCATACTCGAGCGCGGTTTCGCATACCGCTTCAAAATCGCGCACGCCACTCAGCGGATCACGCGCCTTTAGCCACGCATCGAAACGGGCATTGCTCTCGGAGGTGAATTGCCCGCCGTAGTTGAACGGACCATAGATGCAGAGCACGCCACCGGGCCGCAGCACCTGCCCCGCTCCCGCCAGCAGACAAACCACTTCGGGCCAAGAAATGATGTGCAAGGTGTTGGCGGTAAACACACCGTCCACCGATGGAACCGGCCACGGCGCATCGTTCACATCGAGCGCGATGGGTGGCCGTGCATTGCTAAGCAGCGCTTCATCCAGCCAGGCTTGAATTCCGGGATGATGCAGCGGCAGATCGCTGGTCTGCCAAGTGAGATGCGGCAGATGCCGTGCGAAATGCACCGCGTGCTGGCCGGTGCCGCTGCCGATTTCGAGTACGTTTGAAACCTGTGCGAACGCTTCACGCAAGACGGCGAGAATCGGTTCGCGATTATTTTCACTGGCTTCGAAAAAAGGTTTCATGGTGGTTCTGGATCAGGTCGAAGCCGATCAAGTATAGGGGGCGATCGAGGCGCACCAAAATAAAACGCCAACCCGAAGGTTGGCGCAAATCCCCATTTAAGACGCTTTTTATTATTACGCCTTAACCCATAGCAACTGCTATGCCAACTTTACAACCGTATGATATTTATACAATTTTGTTTGCTTAACGAGCGCAATATATAAAAATGTGTAAAGCAGCATGATTTATTAATCCCTCAAAACCCAGCCGAATGGCAAGCTATCTGCCCCATTCCCCTTATTTTTCGCTAAATCGCCAGAAAAGCTTGCTGTAAAAATATGCGAATTTAATAGGATGTGAACGCATCCCTGTTTAAAGTGCGGCACCCCGCCCCGGCCGGAAATAGGCTTGATCCTCGTAATAGGCGGGATTTTCATTCTCCGGCGTAAAACCCGGAAACCCCAGAACCGGTACCGGCGCCAGATCGTGCGGCATCGCCAGTTTCTGCGGGTCGGCAATCAAGCGTGCTAGACGCTCATCCATTTGCGCCATTTGCCGCGCTGGGGTCTGGGCAAAGAACGCCGGCGCAACCGGCAGCACGATTCCTTTGCCGGTCATGCCACGGTAAGGAGTAAGTGCTTTCTCCATTAAGCCGTGCCCAAACAGATAACAATGCATGTGCACTTGCAACTCGCTTCGCCGCTCGCAAAACAGGCGTTTCCATTGAAAACTTTGCAACAGATCGGACAAGGTCTCATCCGCCGAGACGATAACCACCCCAGTCTCGTCGAATTGCGTTAGCGCATCTTGCGACGGCAGTCGCGGCAAGGTCGTCAGGCCGGCGCGCGCTTCGAGCAGGGCGTAATGCCGCGCATTCAGTGCCGCCTTCGCCCGGGGGAAGGTGGCCCAGACCAGCAGATTGAAAACGTCGTGCCAGTTCTCCGCACGCGTTTGCAATTCTCCCCTTAGATAAATGCGCGGCTCATAGCCCTGCCGCCAGTCATCGGGCTTCTCCGAGGCTTGGGGCGCCACCCGCAAGCGGGCGCCGCCCGCCGTCATCACCGGCTGCGGCAGCTTGTCCAGCAAGGCCTGGTAATCCGCCAGCGCCGGCCATGCATGGCTCGGCCAATCCGCCTGTGCCAGCACCGGATGCAGCGCCGCGAAAAGCGGCGAAGCCTGGACTTGAGCCATGTCCCATACAACGGTCATAGTTGCGTAATTTCCTACTGGCACTATAAAGAAAAGGGAAAGCTTAACCGCAAAATTAGGGGTATGCCCACATTATGGAGACAACCATGCAACGCGACGAAATCATGCACTCGGCCAATCCCCTGATCGAGGTCAAACGCTTTGGACAAAGCATTTGGCTCGACAATCTCTCGCGCACCCTGCTGCGCGAAGGCGGCTTGAAACGCTTCATCGAAGAGGACGGCATTTCCGGCGTGACGTCGAATCCGGCGATTTTCCAGAAGGCCTTCGCCGAAAGCCCCTATTACAAGGAAGAAGTCGCGAAGCTTAGGCAAACCAGCCTGACCCTGGAACAACGCTTTGAAACGCTGGCGGTGCCCGACGTGCAAGCCGCCTGCGATTTGCTGCGGCCGATCTGGGAGCAAACGCATGGCGCAGACGGTTATGTAAGCCTGGAAGTCTCGCCCAGCCTCGCCGCGCTGGAACAAGCCACGGTCGATGCGGGGCAACGCCTGCACCAAGCCGTCAACCGGCCCAATGTGCTGATTAAAGTACCCGCCACGCCGCAGGGCGTGCTCGCGTTTGAAGCGCTTACTGCGCACGGCATCAGCGTCAATGTGACGCTGATTTTCTCCCTGCATCACTACATGCAAGTGGCCGAGGCCTATATTCGCGGCCTCAAGCGTTGGGTAGACGGCGGCGGCGACCCACGGCAAGTCAAATCGGTTGCCAGCATTTTTCTATCGCGCGTGGATACCCTGGTGGACAAACGGCTGGATGCGATCGGCAGCCCCGAAGCGCTGGCCCTGCGCGGCAAGAGCGCGGTGTCCATGTGCAAGCTGGTGTATCAACGCTACAAAGAGCTTTTCCACGGCCCGCTGTTCGCCGAACTCAAGACCCGCGGCTGCCGCCCGCAAAACCCGCTGTGGGCCAGCACCGGCACCAAAAACGCCAATTACAGCGATGTGCTGTACGTGGACAGCCTGATCGGCCCGGAAACGGTGAATACCATTCCCGACGCCACGCTGGGATTTTTCCGCGACCACGGCAAAGCCGCCGCGACGGTGGAATCCGACATCCAACCAGCGCAGCGCGATTACCTCGCGCTCGAGCACCTCGGCATCAATATGCGCGACGCCGGTGACGAGTTGCAAGTCGATGGCGTGAAATTATTCGAGGAAGCATTTGAGAAACTGCTTGCATCGCTGAAATAAGCGGCGCCGGTTTACCAGCGCAAAAACGGGCCGTTGGCCCGTTTTTGTTTTCCGCGTAGGATACGCATTTTTTCCAACGGAGCCTCACATGCGTAAAACCCTCATCCGCACCCTCACCGGCCTGTCTGCCCTGGGCTTGGCCGCACTGCCCCAACTCGCTGCCGCGCACGACGACGCAGCGCACAGCCATGCGCATGGCCAAGTGGGCGTGGACCTGATCAAGACCGATCATAAAGTCGGCGACGGCACGGTCGCCGTCGCGGGTAAAAAAGTAACGGTTCACTACACCGGCTGGCTCTACGACGGCACGGCCAAAGACAACAAAGGCAAGAAGTTCGACAGCTCACGCGACCGCAACGACCCCTTCGTATTTGGATTGGGTGCAGGCCAAGTGATTCGCGGCTGGGACGAAGGCGTGGCCGGCATGAAAATCGGCGGCCAACGCACGCTGATCATTCCCCCGCAAATGGGCTACGGCAGCCGCGGTGCGGGCGGCGTGATTCCGCCGAATGCGACCTTGGTGTTCGATGTGGAATTGCTGGGGGTGAAGTAAGCACAAAAAACTGTTGCAACCACGGATGCACACGGATAAACACAGATGAAACCAGGGGGAGATTTGCACTTATCCGTGTTGATCCGTGTGCATCCGTGGTTCCTAAGTTTTTACAGATTTAAACCCCGCGTACTTTTTCGCGCACGAAATGCACAATCCCTGGCATGAGCGACAGCACGATGATGCCGAGAATCGCCAGCGTCAGATTGTTCTTGATGATGGGGATATTGCCGAAGAAATAGCCCAGAAACACCAGCGAGTTGATCCAGGCGATCGCGCCCAGAATGCTGAATAGCACGAAACGCTTGTAGGTCATGTGGCCGATGCCGGCCACGAAGGGCGCGAAGGTGCGGATGATCGGCAGGAAGCGCGCGAACAGCACCGTCTTGCCGCCATGCTTCTCGTAAAACACCTCGGTTTTATCCAAATAGCGCCGATTGAGCCAGCGCGATTCCTGCGTGAACACGCGGGGGCCGATAAAGCGCCCGATCCAGTAATTGGTGTTGTCCCCCAAAAACGCCGCCGCCATCAGCAGCAAGATCACCGCCTGCACATCCAGGGCGCCAGTCGCCGCCAGCGCGCCCACCACAAACAGCAGCGAATCACCCGGCAGGAACGGCGTCACCACCAAGCCGGTCTCGCAAAAAATGATCGAGAACAAAATCGCGTACACCCACACGCCATATTGGCCGATCAACAGCGTCAGGTGCTGATCGAGGTGCAGCAGGATATCGATGAGTTGGGCGAGGAATTCCATACGGTAAACCTAGGCGTTGTAGGAGTCGGGCATGCCCGGCCCGCTTTCGATTTCGGGCGAGGCATGCCTCGCCCCTACTTTGTGATCTGCTGGGTGAATGCTTTAAAAAACCCCTGGCTACGGCAATGCTTCTGCTTCCGGCTTCTTTTCCGCCTTGACGAAATCTTCCCTCGACACGCCCAGCCACATCACGATCGGGCTGGCCACCAAGACCGAGGAATAGGTGCCGACCACGATGCCGATGGTCAGCGCCAGCGCGAAGTAATATAGAATTTCGCCGCCCAGGAACAGCATGGAAAACACCATCAGTTGCGTGGTGACGTGCGTCATCACAGTGCGCGACAGGGTGCGCGTGATCGCGTTGTCGATAATTTCGGACACCGAGCCCTTGCGCATTTTGCGGAAGTTTTCGCGTATCCGGTCGAACACCACCACGGTGTCGTTCACCGAGTAGCCGAGAATCGCCAGTACCGCCGCCAGCACGGTGAGCGAAAATTCCCACTGAAATAATGCGAACAGGCCGACGATGATCACCACATCGTGAAACGTGGCCACGATGGCGCCCACCGCGAAGCGCCACTCGAAACGCAGCGCGAGATAGGCCACGATCCCGAACGATACCGCCAGCAAGGCCAGCGAGCCGTCCCAGAGCAACTCCTGTCCCACTTGCGGCCCGACGAATTCGACCCGCTGCATGGTCACGTCCGGCGCTTGCTGCTTCAATATGCCCATCACTTGTTCCGACAATTGCGCGCTGGTAATACCCTGTTTCACCGCCAATCGGATCAGCACGTCACGCGAGGTGCCGAAGTTCTGCACGCTCGCATCGGCATGGCCGTTTGCCGCCAAATGCTCGCGGATTTTCTGAATTTCGGCCGCCTGTGCGTAGCGCACTTCCAGCACCGTGCCACCGGTGAAATCCACACCGAGGTTCAACCCCTTCCACACCAGGAACACGATGGCGAGAAGGAAGGTGATGGCGGAAAAAATGGATGTCCCCTTCGCGTACTTCATGAAGGGAATGTCGTGCTTTATTTTGAATAATTCCATGCTGAATCCTTTATCCTAAAAACGGCAGTTCTTGCCACAGAGGTCACAGAGAAAAATACGACAGTCTCAATGTGCTTGGTTCGCCTTTTGGGTGAGCGTAACACGACAATTAACCCACTATATTTTCTCTGTGACCTCTGTGTTCTCTGTGGCAAATTGCTTTGCTAAGGTTTATGCGACGCTTTCGCCGACTAGCCGATGGAGAGGCTGTCAAGCTTCTTCGCCCGGCCGTAGGTCAGATTGACGATGCCGCGCGAGACGGTCACCGCGCTGAACATCGAGGTCAGAATGCCGATACACAACACGACCGCGAAACCGCGCACCGGACCGGAGCCGAGCCAGAACAGGAAAAAACCGGCAATCAGCGTGGTGATGTTGGAATCGAAAATCGTGTCCCAGGCGCGGTCAAAACCGGCATGGATCGCCGCCTGCGGCGAATTGCCATTGCGCAATTCCTCGCGGATGCGCTCGAAGATCAGCACGTTGGCGTCGATCGCCATGCCCACGGTGAGCGCGATGCCGGCGATGCCGGGCAAGGTCAACGTGGCCTGCATCAAGGACAAGATGCCGATCAGGAACAACACGTTTATCGCCAAGGTAAAGCCGGAGATCAAACCAAACAAGCGGTAGTAAATAATCATGAACACCGCGATCAGCGCAAAACCGATCATGGTGGAATTAAATCCGCGCGAAATATTGTCGGCGCCCAGGCTCGGGCCGACGGTGCGCTCCTCGATGATTTCCATCGGCGCCGCCAGCGCGCCCGCGCGCAGCAGGAGGGCGATGTCGTTCGATTCTTCCGCGCTGCGCATGCCGGTGATCTGCACGCGGCCGCCGGCGATTTCAGTGATGATATTGGGCGCGGTAATCACTTCTTCCTGCCCCTTTTCGATCAGCACGATCGCCATGCGCTTGCCGACATTTTCCCGCGTCAATTGTTGGAAAATGCGCGCGCCGCGCGTATCCAGCGTCATGTGTACCGCTGCGCGGCCGTTCTCGTCAAAACCAGGACTGGCATCGGTAATGTAATCGCCGGTCAGGGACACCTGCTTGCGCACCAGCAATTTTCGCCCGTCGCGTTCGGTGTGCAGCGCCGCGCCCAATGGCGCTTGGCCTTGTTCCGCCGCGGCAACTTCGGCATCGCTGAAATCCGCCATGCGGATTTCCAGGGTCGCGGTGCGGCCCAGAATCTGTTTGGCGCGCGCGGTGTCCTGAATCCCCGGCAATTGCACCACGATGCGATCGTTGCCCTGCTGCTGGATGATCGGCTCCGCCACGCCCAATTCATTCACCCGGTTGCGCAAGGTGGTGAGGTTCTGCTTGATATCGAGATCTTGGCGGCGTGTGAGTGCTTCCGGCCGCATCGACGCAATCAGTACAAACTCATTGCCCTCTTGCGCCTCTTTGACAAACAGGTCCGAGACGCGATCCGCGATAATTTCTTTACCCTTGTCACGGGCCGCGCTATCGGCAAATTTAACGCGCACTTCCCCGCCTTGGCGCGTCACGCTGGTGTATTGCACTTTTTTCTCGCGCAAGCTGCTGCGCACATCGCTGGCGTGGCGCTCCATCGCCTTGTTGAAGGCCGATTTCGTATCGAGTTGCAGCAGGAAATGCACGCCGCCACGCAAGTCCAAGCCCAGATACATGGGCAACGCGCCCATGGAGGTGAGCCAAGCCGGCGAACGCGGCAATAGGTTCTGCGCCACCACGTACTCCTGGCCAAGTTGCTCGCGCAGCGCGGTGCTGCCCTTGGTCTGGGTATCTACATCCAGGAAGCGCACCGTGACGTTTTTCCCCTCCAGCTTCACGCCGCGATATGCCATCTTGCCCAGATTAAGAATGCTCTCCACCCGCTGCACCGTGGCCTGCTCGATTTTGACCGAGGGTTTGTCGGCCGAGATCTGCACCGCGGGTTCGTTGCCGTAGAAATTCGGCAGGGTGTAGAGCAAGCCCAGCAAGAGGCTCACCCCAATAACGATATATTTCCAGAGTGGGTAGCGGTTCATAGTTTTACGCGACGTAAAGAGTGAATAGTGAAGAGGCTAACGATCAGATACATCATAACGGCTGCCCTCTCTCCTAGCTCTCTCCCGCAAGCGGGCGAGAGGGACGTAGGCTCGCTGCGCGAGTTTCATACTAGGCGTTGCTTTTCATGGTGCCTTTCGGCAGCAGCGTTTGCACCGTGGCTTTTTGCACTTGGATCACGACGTTGTCGGCGATCTCCAGGCTCATGTATTGATCGCTCACTTTGGTGATCTTGCCCAGCACGCCGCCGGTGGTGATGACTTCATCGCCTTTTTGCAGCGCCTCGATCATCTTTTTCTGTTCCTTGGCGCGCTTCATCTGCGGCCGGATCAGCATGAAATAGAACAGCACGAAAATAATCACGAACGGCAACAGCCCCATGATCGGGTCTTGCGCCCCTGCTGCGGGCGCGGCGTATGCATTGCTGATCATTGCGGAATTCTCCTGGACGGTCTGAAAAATGTCGTGAATTCTAGCACGAACCCGCCCTGGCCTGCCGGAATTCGGCCACATGCTCCGCTAGCCGGCCGGCCTCGATCGCAGCGCGTAGCTCGCGCATCATCTGCTGGTAATAATGCAGGTTGTGAATCGTGTTCAAGGTCGCGCCGAGTATCTCTTGCGACTTATCCAGATGATACAAATAAGCGCGGGTGAAGTTGCGGCAGGTATAACACTCGCAAGCTGCGTCCAAGGGCTGCGTGTCGGTACGGTAGCGGCTGTTGCGGATGCGCACGTCGCCGAAGCGGGTGAACAAATGACCATTGCGCGCATTGCGCGTCGGCATCACGCAATCGAACATGTCGATGCCGGCCACGACCGCCTCCACGATGTCCTCCGGCGTGCCCACGCCCATCAAATACCGCGGCTTGTCCCGCGGCAACAGCGGGGCGATGTGATTGAGCGTTTTGCGCATTTCCTCTTTCGGCTCGCCCACCGACAGACCGCCGATCGCATAGCCGTCAAACTCGATATCCTCCAAGCCACGCAAGGATTGCACGCGCAATTCCGGATACATGCCGCCCTGCACGATGCCGAACAAGGCATTCGGGTTGCCGCCGTGCGCCGCTTTGGAACGCGCCGCCCAGCGCAGCGAGAGCAGCATGGATTCTTCCGCCGTCGCGTAATCCGCCGGGTAGGGCGTGCACTCGTCAAAAATCATCACGATGTCGGCATTCAGCACGCGCTGAATCCGCATCGATTCTTCCGGCGACAAAAAGCACGGATCGCCGTTGATGGGCGAGCGAAACTTCACCCCTTCTTCGCTGATCTTGCGCAATTCGTTCAGGCTGAACACCTGAAACCCGCCGGAGTCGGTCAGGATCGGACCATCCCAGCCCATGAAGCGATGCAAGCCGCCGTGCGCCTCGATCACCTCCAAGCCCGGCCGCAGCCAGAGATGAAACGTGTTGCCGAGCACAATCTGCGCGCCGATGTCCTTGAGATCGGTGGGCCGCATCGCCTTCACCGTGCCGTAAGTGCCCACCGGCATGAAGGCCGGCGTATCCAGCACGCCATGCGCCAGCGTGAGGCGCGCGCGGCGCGCTTGATCATCGGTATTGAGTAGTTCGAATAGCATTATGAAACCCCATTCTTTAGCCACGAATTGACACGAATTTTGCGAGCATCCGCTGCACGGATTGCCTGCTTAAACCGCTTCACGAATTAAAACCGAAATGAAAGTATCGGTTTAAACAAGTGCAAATAGGTTTGGTTTTTAATTCGTGTCCATTCGTGTTAATTCGTGGCTAAATTTTTTAGCTTTATTACCCCTGCTCGCGCTCGATCAACATCGCATCGCCATAGCTGAAGAAGCGGTAGCGCTCTTCTACCGCATGCCGGTACGCCAGCTTCATGTTCAGCATGCCGCCGAAGGCGCACACCAGCATGAAGAGCGTGGATTTGGGCAGATGGAAATTGGTCAGCAGGCGCTCCACCACACGAAAGCGATAGCCGGGAATGATGAAAATATTGGTGTCGCCGTAACCCGCTTGCAGGGTGCCGCCGCCCGCCGCCGATTCCAGGGCGCGCAAACTCGTGGTGCCCACCGCCAGCACGCGCCCGCCCCGCGCTTTGGCCTGGGCTATGGCGTCCACCGTCTCTTGCGGCACGTGATACCACTCGCTGTGCATGCGATGCTCATGCACCTCCTCCACCCGCACCGGCTGAAACGTGCCCGCGCCGACATGCAGCGTGACATAAGCCATGTTCACCCCCTTCGCGCGCAGCTCGTTCAACATCGCCTCGTCGAAATGCAAGCCTGCTGTCGGCGCCGCCACTGCACCCGGCTTACGTGCATAGATGGTCTGATAGCGCGCCTCATCTTCCGCGCTGGGCGGGCGGGTGATATAGGGCGGCAAGGGCAGGCTGCCGTATTTATCCAGCCATGCCAGCAAGGGCGTCTCCGCCTCCAGCCGCACCTTGTACATCTCGCCTACCCGCTCCAACACGGTGAAGGCGGCGTCCGCCCTGATCGTGATGCGCGAGCCGGGCTTGGGGGCCTTGCTGGCGCGTATCTGCGCCACGGCGTGCTTTTCATCCAGCACGCGCTCCAACAGCATCTCTACTTGGCCGCCGGTCTCTTTGACGCCGAACAAACGCGCCTTGATCACCCGCGTGTCGTTGAAAACCATTAGATCATGCGGCTGCACCAGCACCGGCAACGCGCTGAACAGCCGATCGCGCAGCGCGCCGTCGCGCCCATCCAGCGTGAGCAGCCGGCTCGCGCGCCGCGATTCGGACGGAAACTGTGCGATCAGCTCTGGCGGCAAGCGAAAATCGAAGTCTTGAGTTTTCATGAAAAGCCGCGAAAACGGCGGGAATGGAAGCGGGGGATTATAGCCGAACTTGATACACAGCTAATTTCTGAGGATAATGCCGGGCTCTTGCCGGGATGGCGGAATTGGTAGACGCACGGGACTCAAAATCCCGCGGTGGTAACACCATGGGGGTTCGATTCCCCCTCCCGGCACCAGAACACAATCCAAAGCAGGCCAGTAAACTCGATTTGATAAGAGTTACTGGCCTTTTTTTCGTCCATAACAGGCCAAGCAACGTCCAAACCGGTTAAATTAGCGCCTTTCTATCTTCCCGCTATAGCGACCCCCTCTTATGTTCGAACAAGCTTTTAAAAACATCGACGACGTTCTCTGGAAAGAGGCAGGCTGCACCACCGAACTGGACTACACCGAACAAACCTCCTGGCTTTTATTTCTGAAATACCTTGATGGCCTGGAGCAGGACAAATCCACCGAAGCCGCGCTGGAAGGCAAGAAATACACCTATATCCTTGACGCGCCCTACCGCTGGGAAAGCTGGGCCGCGCCCAATGACAAGGACGGCAAGCTCGACCACAACAAAGCGTTGACCGGCGACGACCTGCGTGATTTCGTGGATCGCAAGCTCTTCCCCTATCTGCACGGCTTCAAACAGAAGGCCAGCGGGCCAAACACCATCGAATACAAAATCGGCGAGATTTTCGGCGAGATCAAGAATCGGATTCACAGCGGCTACAACCTGCGCGAGATCATCGACCACATCGACGAACTGCGCTTCCGCTCGCAGAGCGAAAAGCACGAGCTATCGCACCTGTACGAAGCCAAGATCAAGAACATGGGCAACGCCGGGCGCAACGGCGGCGAGTACTACACCCCGCGCCCGCTGATCCGCGCCATGGTGCAAGTGGTCGCGCCCAAAATCGGCGAACGCATCTATGACGGCGCTTGCGGCTCGGCGGGCTTTTTGTGCGAGGCATTCGATTACCTCCGTTCGACAGGCTCACGGTCCCTGAGCAATGCCGAAGGGCGTACCCTGAGCAAGGCCGAAGGGCGTACCCCGAACAATGCCAAAGGGCGGTCCCTGAGCAACGTCGAAGGGCTCACCACCGGCGACATCAAGACGCTGCAAACCCGCACCTTCTACGGCAAGGAAAAGAAATCGCTCGCCTACTGCCTCGCCATCATGAACATGATCCTGCACGGCATCGAAGCGCCGAACATCATCCACACCAACACCCTGGCCGAGAATATCGCCGACATTCAGGCCAAGGATCGCTACGATGTGGTGCTGGCCAACCCGCCCTTCGGCGGCAAAGAGCGCAAGGAAGTGCAGCAAAACTTCCCCATCCGCACCGGCGAAACCGCCTTCCTGTTCCTCCAGCACTTCATCAAGAGCCTCAAGGCCGGCGGGCGCGGCGGCGTGGTGATCAAGAACACCTTCCTCTCCAATACCGACAACGCCTCGGTAAGCCTACGTAAGGCGCTGCTGGAAAGCTGCAATCTGCACACCGTGTTGGACATGCCCAGCGGTACCTTCCAGGGCGCGGGCGTGAAAACCGTGGTGCTGTTTTTCGAGAAAGGCGCGCCCACCAGAAAAGTTTGGTACTACCAGCTCGATCCCGGCCGCAATATGGGCAAGACCAACCCGCTCAACGATGCCGACCTGGCCGAGTTCATTGAATTGCAGAAAACCTTCGCCGACTCGCCCAAGTCGTGGTCGGTTGATGTCCGGTCGCTGAGCTCTGCCGAAGCGGATCTGTCGGTAAAGAATCCGAACGGCGGCGAGGCAATCGCGCACCGCAGCCCGCAGGCGATCATGGATGAGATTGCGGCGCTGGATGTGGAGAGTGCTGGAGTGCTGGCGCAAATCAGGGCGCTGCTATGAAGAAAGTGTGGCCAACGAAAACGCTTGGCGAAGTTCTGCAAAAAACCGAGATGGTTAATCCGCTCCAATCGCCACAAGCGGAGTTCGACTACATCGACGTTTCGAGCGTTTCCAATGCGACGTTTCAGATTGAGGCAACACAACGCCTCAAAGGAAAGGAAGCGCCAAGCCGAGCTAGGAAGCTCGTGAGAGCGAGCGATATACTTTTTGCGACGATTCGCCCCACCTTGCAACGAATTGCCATCGTCCCAGAATATCTTGACAAGCAAGTTTGTAGCACCGGCTATTTCGTTCTCCGACCACAGCCCGGAATTGACCACCGCTTCGTCTTCTACTCCCTTTTTACCGAAAACTTCATGGGGCAGATGGAAAGCCTCCAGAAAGGAGCAAGTTATCCGGCTGTCACTGATGGCGACGTGAAAGCGCAGTTGATTCCTGTCCCCCCGCTCCCCGAACAGCAGCGCATCGTCGCCATCCTCGACCAAGCGTTTGACGGCATCGCCAAGGCCCGCGCCAACGCCGAAAAGAACCTGCAAAACGCCCGCGCCCTGTTCGAAAGCCACCTGCAATCCGTCTTCGCAGATGCTTGGCAATCCGACGAATTGGTAACGCTTGCGGATATTGCCACTGATATTACAGATGGCGACCACATGCCGCCGCCAAAGGCACCGAGCGGTGTTCCGTTCATCACTATCGGGAATGTCGCCAAAGACACACGCACAATAGATTTTGCCGATACATTCATGGTATCGAGGGATTATTTTGATCGTCTGAAGCCAAATAAGAAGCCGAAGAAAGGGGACGTGCTTTACACGGTCACTGGTTCGTTTGGTATTCCCGTGTTGGTCAATGAGCATCGAGAGTTCTGCTTCCAGCGTCACATTGGATTGGTTCGTCCAAAGCCAGAGGTGAACAGTGAGTGGCTTTACTTTCTCCTCATGTCTCCACAAATTATTAAACAGGCTAATGAAGGCGCAACAGGGACAGCCCAAAAAACCGTCTCACTAAAATTGCTTCGCGGCTTCGAAGTTCCACACGTGCCGTTGGCACTTCAGCGGGCAACCGCAGCAAAACTCAAAACTGTTAGCGCTGAAACCCAACGCCTCGAATCCCTCTACCAGCGCAAACTCGCCGCGCTCGATGCGTTGAAAAAATCCCTGCTGCACCAGGCTTTCAGTGGTGCGTTATGAAAAAGCGTTTCGATATGGCGAGGAACGACGCAACAACTGTTTCCAAAATGGATACAGTTCCTCCTGAAAATAGGAATGTGCAAAATTTGCACATACTGCCGCTGATGGCAACTACCAAGGATTCCTTAGTAGTTCGTCAGGTAGGCAAGCGGCAGGTATCGCGCCAGATCAAGCACCACAATCTCTAAGGAGCCGAACCATGGCAATTCAGCCCGCCCTATTCGAGACCCACGCCATCCGCCGCGTGTATGACGAGGAAACCGAAATTTGGTGGTTTTCGGTGGTGGACATCATCCAGGTGTTGACCCAGCAGCCGGATTACCAAACCGCGCGCAAATATTGGAACAAACTGAAAGAACGGCTGGGCAAGGAAGGCAGTCAACTGGTGACAAATTGTCACCAGTTGAAAATGCTCGCCGCTGACGGTAAGCAACGCCCGACAGACGCCGCCACCGCCGAAACCCTGCTGCGTCTGGTGCAATCCGTCCCCAGCCCGAAGGCGGAGCCGATCAAGCTTTGGCTGGCCAAGGTGGGCTACGAGCGCATGCAGGAAATGGCCGACCCGGCGCTATCGCTGGATCGCGCCCGCGAGACTTGGCAGCAGCATGGGCGCAGCGAACAGTGGATTCAGCAGCGCATGACCGGACAGGAGACGCGCAACAAGCTGACCGATTACTGGGCGAACCACGATATCAAACAAGGCGAAGAATTCGCCATTCTCACCAACATCATTCATCAGGAATGGTCGGGCGTGAGCGTGAAGGCGCACAAGGGGATGAAGGGCTTGCAAGACCACAACCTGCGCGATCACATGAGCGAGGCGGAGCTGATTTTTACCGCGCTGGCGGAGTTGTCGACGCGGCAGATCGCCGAGACGGACGACGCGGCCGGGATGCCGGAAAACAAGGTGGCGGCGAAGAAAGGCGGCGCGATTGCCAAGCAGGCGCGCAAGGCGTTGGAGGCCAAGACCGGCAAGCCAGTGGTGTCTGGCGAGAGCTTTTTGCCACCGGGCAAGGCATCGCGTCGCAAGGCAGTAAAAAAAATCGCGAAGAAAAAATGATTGGGGCCGAAGTGCCAAAACCCAACGAATCACCCTGCCAGCACAAGTTCACCGTGCTGAAAAAAAACCTGCCACATCAGGCTTTTCTGGCAAGTTGTAGCCGGACTGTGGCGCGATGTGTTTAATAAACAGGTTTTTTTGAACACACCCATCACAACGTGATAATAAATCTTAATTTTTTATACATGTAGTTGCTGACGTGTTAAGATAATCGCGATTTCTTATCACGTTTTAGCGGAGGGGAAATGACCGAACTAGATATCCCTAGCCACGTCAGCCTGGAGGTCAAGGCGGTCTGGCAGAGCTTGGCCGAGGCACACCGCTATTTGGCGGAGCTTAAAGGTCTGTGCGAATCGCTGCCCAATCGCGCCATTTTGCTGGATACGCTGGCGATTCAGGAGGCGAAAGATAGCTCCGAAATCGAAAATATCATCACCACCCATGATGAGCTGTATGCCTACGACCAAAGCGGCTCGGTCTCGCCTGCGGCAAAAGAGGTGCAAAACTACATTGCTGCATTGCGGGTAGGTTTTCAGGATGTAAAAGAATCTGGCTTAATTCGCATCAACACGATTTTGCGGGTGCAGGAGGAAGTCGAACAAAATAATGCCGGCTTCAGAAAAGTACCGGGGACGGTGCTGAAAAACCAAAGTACCGGCGCAACCGTGTATGAGCCGCCGCAAGATGCCGTGCTGATACAAAAGCTGATGACGGATCTGGTGGAATTCATTCATGCGGATGACGAACTGGATCCATTATTGCGCATGGCGATCGCGCATCATCAGTTCGAGAGCATTCATCCGTTTTACGATGGCAATGGCCGCACCGGGCGCATCTTGAATTTGCTGATGTTGCAGCGCGAGGGTTTGTTGGATTTACCCGTGCTGTATTTAAGCCGCTATATCACTTCGACCAAGAGCCAGTATTATCAATTGCTGCAAGCGACGCGGGAGTCCCGTAATTGGGTGGACTGGTGTGTTTACATCGTGAAAGGCGTGGCGATCACCGCCAGGAGCGAAATCACGCTAATCAAAAATCTGCGTGAGCTGATGCAGGCCACCAAGCATCGGCTGCGCAAAGATCTGCCTAAAATCTATAGCCAGGAATTGCTGAATAACTTATTCCGTTACCCTTATACAAAAATTGAATTTGTCGAGAAAGATTTGGGCGTTTCGCGGATTACTGCCGCGAAACATCTGGACACGCTAGTAAGCAATGGTTTTGTGGAGAAGAAGAAGATCGGGCGCACGAATTTTTATATCAACCGCCCGTTGTTTGCCCTTTTGACGCAGATCACTTTAGACAATGAATGAAGCCGAAACCCGCGCCGAACACATCGACCCTGCTCTAGCAGCGGCGGGCTGGGGCGTGGTCGAGGGCAGCCGCATCCGGCGCGAGTATTCGATCACGCTCGGCCGCATCAAGGGCCAAGGACAGCGCGGCAAACCGCTCACGGCGGATTACGTGCTGGAGTACCGCAACACCAAGCTGGCGGTGGTCGAGGCCAAGGCGTGGGATGAGGGATTGACGGAAGGTGTTGCGCAGGCAAAGAACTACGCCGGGAAGCTCTCTATTCGCTACACCTACTCCACGAATGGGCGGGGCATCTACGGTATCGACATGCACACCGGTATCGAGGGCGAGCTGGCGCAGTATCCCTCACCGGATGAATTGTGGAATCGCATCTATGCCACACAAAACACTTGGCGCGACCGTTTCGCCGCTGTGCCGTTCGAAGACCGGGGTGGCTACTTTCAGGGGCGCTACTATCAGGACATTGCCATCGAGCGGGTGATGGCGGCTATCGCCGATCAGCAGCAGCGCATCCTGCTGACGCTGGCGACCGGCACGGGTAAGACCTTCATCGCCTTTCAGATTGCTTGGAAGCTGTTTCATAGCCGCTGGAATCTGGGTGATTGGAAAAAGACCGGCGAACCGACACGTCGGCCGCGCATTCTGTTTCTGGCGGACCGCAACATTCTGGCCAACCAAGCGTTCAATGCTTTCTCGGCCTTCGAAGATTCTAATCCAGGATCTCTAGTGCGCATCGCACCCGAAGACATCCGCAAGAAGGGCAAGGTGCCGAAGAATGGCAGTGTCTTCTTTACGATCTTCCAGACCTTCATGGCTTCGGCAGGCTCAGCCACCGAAGGCTCAGCCACCGAAGGCTCAGCCACCGAAGGCTCAGCCACCGAAGGCTCAGCCACCGAAGGCTCAGCCACCGAAGGCTCAGCCACCGATGCAGATAATTCGATCAAGGCCAGCCTTAAAGAGATCGGCGAGATAAAGGATGCTCATGCCTACACGTATATTTTGGAATGTGCAGATGGTAGTTTTTATACTGGAAGCACAGTTGATCTAAAACTGCGTCTTGAACAACATCGAAATGGGGAAGGTGCAAAGCACACGAAAACTCATGCGCCAGTAAAGCTGGTTTACTACGAATCGCATGATCGGGTAGATATAGCTTTCGCGAGAGAAAAACAGATTCAGGGATGGAGCAGAGCAAAGAAAATTGCGTTGATTAATGGCAATACTGATTTGCTTAGGCCATTGTCAAAAAGCACATCGGCCCCTGAGCCTGTCGAAGGGTATTTTGGGGAGTATCCGCCGGATTTTTTCGACTTCATCGTCATCGACGAGTGCCACCGGGGTGGGGCGAACGATGAAAGCAACTGGCGCGGCATCCTCGATTACTTCGCGCCTGCCGTGCAGCTTGGCCTGACCGCAACGCCCAAGCGTCGCGACAACGTGGACACCTACGCCTATTTCGGTGAGCCGGTATTTATCTATTCGCTCAAGGACGGTATCAATGACGGCTTTCTTACGCCCTTCAAGGTGAAGCAAATCGAGACCACGCTGGACGAATACACGTACACGCCCGACGACAAGCTCATCGAAGGTGAAATTGAGGTCGGCAGGAGGTATAC
>JACRIU010000133.1 GCA_016235775.1 Hydrogenophilales bacterium | reverse complement strand
TGTGATCTCTGTGATCTCTGTGATCTCTGTGATCTCTGTGATCTCTGTGATCTCTGTGATCTCTGTGATCTCTGTGATCTCTGTGATCTCTGTGGCAAGGTTTTTTCATCTCAATTTCAACGTCGATAAACCAACCAACACCAAAATCATGGTGATAATCCAAAACCGCACCACGACTTGGTTCTCTTTCCAACCCTTCAATTCATAGTGGTGATGCAGGGGCGCCATGCGGAAAATTCTTTTCCCCGTGAGCTTGAACGACGCCACTTGCAACATCACCGATAAGGTTTCCACCACGAACACGCCGCCCATGATGAACAGCACGATTTCCTGGCGCACGATCACCGCCACCGCGCCGAGCGCCCCGCCCAAGGCCAGCGCGCCGACATCGCCCATGAACACTTCCGCCGGATAAGCGTTGAACCAGAGAAAGGCCAAACCCGCGCCGGCAATCGCCGCGCAGAACACGGCCAGCTCGCCCGCGCCGGGGATATAAGGCAATTGCAGGTATTTGGAGAACACCACGTTACCGGCGACATAAGCGAAGATCGCCAGCGCGCTGGCCACCATCACGGTAGGCATGATCGCCAAGCCATCCAGACCATCGGTGAGGTTGACCGCGTTGCTGGTGCCGACGATAACGAAATAGGCCAGCACCATGAAGCCGATCGCGCCGAGCGGGATCGATATCGTTTTAAAGAAGGGTACGATCAACTCGGTTTGCGCAGGCAGTTTGGTGCTATAGGCAATAAAGGCCACCGCCGCCAGTGCAATGGCCGACTGCCAGAACAGTTTGACGCGGGCCGATAAGCCCTTGGGATTGCGGTGCACGACTTTACGATAATCGTCCACCCAGCCCACCGCGCCAAAACCCGTGGTGATCACCACCACCACCCACACATACATATTTTTCAAATCCGCCCAGAGCAGGGTCGAGATCACGATCGACACCAAAATCAAGGCGCCGCCCATGGTCGGTGTGCCGGCTTTAATGAGATGGGTTTGCGGGCCATCATCGCGCACCGCCTGGCCGATTTTGTACGCGGTGAGCTTGCGTATCATGGCCGGCCCCACCACGAATGAAATCGCGAGCGCGGTCAGCGCCGCCAGCACCGCGCGCAAGGTGATGTAATTGAACACATTGAAGGCGCGCACATCGTGGCCAAGCCATTGGAAGAACGCTAGCAGCATGTTTGCAAACTCCGTTTGCTGGGGAGCGGAGGGCAGGAAGCAGGGAGCGGTAAACCCCGCGCCAGCGACAACGCTCCGCTTCCCGCTTCCCGCTTCCCGCTCACTCCAGGCTCCTCACGCAATCTCAAAACTCCTGACCACCCGCTCCATTTCCATGAAGCGGGAACCTTTCACCAGCACCGTCACCTCGGGCGCGAGCCGGTTCTCCAAATCCGCGAGCAGCTCTTGAATGCGCTCGAAATGCCAGGCATTGGCGCCAAACGCCTGCACCGCGTGGCGGCTCATCTCGCCCAGACAAAACAGCGCATCGACCCCGCGCGCTTTGGCATAGGCGCCGATTTCCGCGTGCAGTTGCGCGCTGTCCTCGCCCAGCTCGCCCATATCGCCCAGCACCAGGATTTTTTCGCCGGGCGTTTGCGCCAGCACATCGATGGCGGCGCGCACCGAGCCCGGATTGGCGTTGTAGGTGTCGTCGATCAGCGTCGCGCCATGCAGCACCGTCTTTCGCTGCAGGCGGCCCTTGACGCCCTCGAAGCCGCTCAAGCCTTTGGCAATCGCATCGGGGGTCGCACTCACTGCAAGCGCTGCCGCGCTCGCCGCCAAGGCGTTGCGCACGTTATGCACGCCCGGCACTTGCAACCGTGTACTGATGCTGGCTTGGGGCAACTTGATTTCCAGTTGCGAGCCTTCCGCCAGCATTTCGTAGCGCCCGGTCACTTGCGCCGGATGCTCCAAGGCAAAATCGATAATTTCACGCCCGAGATTCAGCGCACGCCACATCGGTGCGAAGGCGTCGTCGGCATTGATCACCGCCACCCCGCCGGCGCGCAATCCGCCATAAATTTCGCCCTTCGCACGCGCGATATTGCCGATCCCGCCCACTTCGCCGATATGCGCCGCTTGCGCGTTGTTCACCAGCGCCACGGTGGGGCTGGCCAGATGCGTGAGGTAATCGATCTCGCCCAAATGATTCATGCCCATCTCGATCACCGCATAGCGATGCAAAGGGCGCAGCCGCAGCAGCATCAGCGGCATCCCGATGTCGTTATTCAAATTGCCTTCGGTAGCGAGCACCGCTTCCGCTTCGCCTGCTTGCACGCGCAGAATCGATGCCAGCATTTCCTTCACCGTGGTTTTGCCGTTGCTGCCGGTCACACCGATCAGCGGAATATTGAAACGATTGCGCCAAGCGGCCGCCAACTTGCCCAGACCGAGTCTTGTATCCTCCACCACGAGTAGCGATGCATCCTCACCGACCCCTGAATCCCGAATCCCGAATCCCGCATCCACCATCACGGCTGCCGCGCCGCATTCCAGCGCCTGGCGCACGAAGTCATGGCCATCGAAACGCTCGCCGCGCAATGCGACGAAGAGTGCGCCACGCTGCAAGGTGCGGGTGTCAGTGCCGACCGAGACGAATTCCGCATCCGCGCCGAGCTGCGTGCCGCCGATGGCCCGGGCCGCTGCCGACAGCCGCATCATGACGCGCTCTCCAGGGCGCGCGCGGCGACCTCGATATCGGAAAACGGCAGCCGCACATCCTTGATTTCCTGGTAGTCCTCATGCCCTTTGCCGGCGATCAACACCACGTCGTTGGGCTGTGCCTGGCGGATGGCATGATCAATCGCGGCGGCGCGGTCTTCGATCACGTGGTAATTCGCCCCCATGCCAGAGACGATGTCGTCGAGGATGAAGCGCGGCTCCTCATTGCGCGGATTGTCGCTGGTCACCACCACCGCATCCGCCAAGCGCGAGGCGATGTCGCCCATCAAGGGGCGCTTGCCTTTATCACGCTGGCCACCGCAGCCGAAGACGCAAATGAGTTGCGACTCGGAGGCCTTGGACTCGCCCACGATTTCACGCAGCGTGATCAGCACTTTCTCCAGCGCATCCGGCGTATGCGCGTAATCCACCACCACCAGCGGCTTGCCCGGGATGCGAATCTGCTGCATGCGCCCCGGCACCGGCCGCACATGCTGCACGCTGATAATGGCCTGCTCGAATGTGACGCCGCCCACCAGCAAGGTGGTCAGCACCGCCAGCAGGTTGTGCGCATTGAAACGGCCGAGCACGCCGCTTTCGATCCGCGCTTCGCCCCAAGGGCTGCTGACATCGAAAGCCAAGCCGTGCGGGCCAACCTGCAAATTACTGCCGCGCACATCACCCGCCTCAAACCCATAGCGGGTGACAGTGACGCCTTTGCGCTCGGCCTGTTGCCGCAACTCACGCGCATAAGGGTCATCGCAATTCAACACTGCATGGTGCAATTCCGGCCAGGTGAAAAGCGCGGATTTGGCGGCGGCATAACGCGACATGTCGCCGTGGTAATCGAGATGTTCGCGCGTCAGATTGGTGAACAGCGCCACCTCGAAATGCACGCCGTTGACGCGCCCTTGATCCAGCGCATGCGAGGACACTTCCATCGCCACGCATTGCGCGCCTTCACTCAAGTAACGCTTCAAGCTCTTTTGCAGCACGATCGGATCGGGCGTGGTGTTGGGGGAAGGTTCGAGGCGCTCCGGGAAGCCGTTGCCCAGCGTGCCGATGATCGCCGCCGGGCGCCCTGCTTGCGACAGGGCTTGCGCCAGCCAATGCGAACAGGAGGTTTTGCCGTTGGTGCCGGTGATGCCGATCACGCACAGCTTGCGCGAGGGCTGGCCGTACACTTCGGCGGCGAGCGTGCCGGTTTTATCGCGCAGATTCGGCACGGGAAAATTTGCCACGGGCCACGCCGGATCCCACACGAACCGGTCGCGCGGTTCCCACAGCACCGCATTCGCGCCATTCACGATTGCTTGCGGGATATAGGTGCGGCCATCCACCCGCTCGCCGGGATAAGCCAGAAAGGTGTCGCCGGCTTTTACCCGGCGGCTGTCATTGGCGAGATTCGTCACCTTGACCGGCAAGGCATCGAGCAATTTAAAATCGAATTTCAATTGCGTGTCGGAGAGGCGGCTCATGTTTCCTCCCGCACTTCCGGCGCGTCCGGCGGCGGCAGCAGCATATTCTGCGTCGGCGCGTCGGGCGAGATCGACAGCATGCGCAGCGCGCCCGCCATGATGCGCGAGAACACCGGCGCCGCCACCGAGCCGCCGTAGTATTGGCCCGCGGAGGGCTCATCCACCATCACCGCGATAATCAAGCGCGGATCGGACACCGGCGCGAAGCCGACGAAGGAGGCCACATAATGATCCGCCGCATAAGCACCGCGCGAATCCAGCTTGTGCGCGGTGCCGGTTTTTCCCGCCACGCGGTAACCCATGACTTGCGCGCGCGGCGCGGTGCCGCCCGGCAGCACCACCGTTTCCAGCATGCCGCGCAGCGCTTGCGCCGTGCTGGCCGACAGCACGCGCTCGGTGGCCAAGGGTTGATCCTGCTTGATGAGCGACAAGGCTCTCAATTCGCCATCGGAAGTAAACACGGTATAGGCGCGCGCGAGCTGCAACAGGCTGACCGAAATGCCGTGGCCGTATGCCATGGTCGCCTGTTCGATCGGCAGCCAGCTCGCATAGGGCCGCACCCGGCCCGCCACCTCGCCCGGAAAGCCGGATTGCGGGGTTTTGCCGAAACCGAGCTTGGTGAATTTGGAATACATATATTCCGGCGGCAGCGTCAGCGCCATCTTCGCCGCGCCGACGTTGGAGGATTTTTGAATCACCTGCGCCACGGTGAGGCTACCTGCCGCATGCGCATCGTGGATGGTCGCCGGCCCGATGCTCAGTTTGCCGCCCTCGGTATTGATCACCGAATCCGGCTTGAAGCGCCCGGACTCGATCGCGAAGGCGGCGGTAAAAGGCTTCATGGTGGAGCCGGGTTCGAAGGTGTCGGTCACCACGCGATTGCGGGTATTGCCCGACTGCATGTTCTTGGCGCGCTTGTTCGGGTTATAGGTGGGCTGATTCACCATCGCCAGGATTTCGCCTGTCTTCGCATCCAGCACCACCACCGCGCCCGCTTTGGCGCGGTGCTCGTTCACCGCTTCGGTCAAGGCCTTGAAGGCGAGAAACTGGATATTGCGATCGATGGTGAGCGCGATGTCCTGCCCCTCTTGCGGCGTGCGGATGCTTTCCACGCCTTCGATGATGTTGCCCAGGCGGTCTTTCAACACGCGGCGCGAGCCATGCACGCCGGCCAGGCGGCTTTCATAGGCGAGCTCGATGCCCTCTTGCCCCTTGTCATCCAGATCGGTGATGCCGAGCAAGTGCGCGGTTTCTTCGCCGTTGGGGTAAAAGCGCCGGTACTCGCGCTGCAAGAACACGCCGGGGATATCCAGCTTGAGCACGCGCTCCGCCGTCTCGGGCGAAAGCTGGCGCTTGAGATAGGTAAAGTCGCGGCCTTCGGCGAATTTCTTTTTCAGATCGTCCGGTTTCGCATCGATCAGCTTGGCGAGCTTGTCGAGTTGCCTGGGCGAGATTTCCACCTCGCGCGGATTGGCGGCCACCGACTCCACCGGGCTGGAAATCGCCAGGGGCTCGCCGTTGCGGTCGGTGATCTTGCCGCGATTGGCGTTGAGCGTGACCACGCGGCTATAGCGCGCCTCGCCTTTCGCCCGCAGGAAATTCTTGTTCACGCTTTGCAGATACACCGCGCGCCCGACCAGCGCCAGGAATCCCGCCAGCAGCAGAATCAGAATCGTGCGCGCACGCCACGCCGGCAGCTTGACCGGCAGTTGTGCTTTGCCAGGAGCGACGGCGGCGATCATTGGGGGGATGCTCCTGACTTGGCCGCGACCGGCACGACTTGAATCTTGGTTTGATCCGGCACGCGCATATGCAAGCGTTCGGCGGCGATTTTCTCGATGCGCGAATGCATCGACCAGGTGCTTTGTTCGAGCTGCAACTGGCCGAACTCGGTATTCATCTGCTTGGCGAATTCCTGCTCTTGCTGCAATTCCGCATACAGCTTGCGCGCGCGGTGCTGCGAGGTCACCACGCCCAGCGCGCACACGATGAGGATGCCCACCAACAGCAGATTCAGCTTTGTCATAGGGCCACCTCCGTGCGTTCCGCCACACGCAGCACCGCACTGCGCGCGCGCGGATTGGCGGCGCATTCCGCCGCGCTGGGCCGTTTCGCCTTGCCGACCGGCTTCATGCGCGGCTGCGGCAAATCGGCGGCTTTGATGGGAAATTTCGAGGGTAGCTGGTCCGGCTGCGCTTCGCTTTTCAGAAAGCGCTTCACGATGCGGTCTTCGAGAGAGTGGAAGCTGATCACCGCCATTCGGCCGCCGGGGGTGAGTAGCGCCACACATTGGGGTAGCACTAGCGACAGCTCCTCAAGCTCCTGATTGATGTAAATCCGTATAGCTTGAAAGGTACGCGTCGCCGGGTTTTGACCGGGCTCGTACGTAGGGATGACTTCTGCCACGATCTTGGAAAGCAATCGAGTGCTGTCGATTGGCCCTCCCGCGCGCGCCGCAACAATCGCTCTTGCAATCTGTTTAGCAAACCGTTCTTCGCCATAATTCGCTATGACCTCCGCAAGCTCACGTTCTTCAACCTTGGCCAGCCATTCTGCGGCTGTCCTCCCCCGGGTGGTGTCCATGCGCATATCGAGCGGACCCGGCATGCGAAAGCTGAATCCACGCGACGCCTCGTTCAACTGCGGCGACGACACCCCTAAATCCAGCAACACCCCATCCACTTTCACGACCCCTATCTCGCGCAACGCTGCACTTAATTGCGCAAATCCTGCGTGTATCACCGTCAGACGCGCATCTTGCATCGCCCGCGCCGTTTCAATCGCCGTTGGATCTTTATCGAATACGATCAAACGGCCTTGCTTGCCCAATCGCGCCAGGATTGCCTGGCTATGTCCGCCGCGCCCGAAGGTGGCATCCACATACACGCCATCCGGTTTGACGTTTAACGCGTCAACGGCTTCTGCTAATAAGACCGGTACATGCTGTGAGCTTTCGCTCACAACGAGAAATTCCCCATCTCCGGCGGCAGCACTTGATCGCCTTGCGTGAGCGCCTCGTCCAGCTGCGCGCGCCAACCGTCCTGGCTCCAGAGTTCGTAGTGGCTGCCTTGGCCGACCAGCATCACTTGTTTTTCCAACGTCGCGAATTCACGCAATACCGGCGATACCAGCACCCGGCCCGCGTTATCCAGCTCGATATCCTCCGCAAAGCCGACCAGCAGGCGCTGCAACAGGCTCTCTTGCTTATCCAGACTGGGGAGCGACATGACTTTTTCTTGGATGGGTTCCCAAGCGGATTGGGGATAGAGCAGCAGGCAGCGATGGGGATGCGCGGTCAGCACCAGACGGCCGCCCGATTGCACGGTCAGTGCATCGCGATGCTTGGCAGGAACGGCAAGCCGCCCCTTCGCATCGAGATTTAGCGCTGTTGCGCCGCGAAACATGACACCCCTTTGAACCCCATCATTTTCCCCACTATCCCCCACTAATCACCACTATTTCCCACTATAGGACAACCAAATAGGGTGGTCAAGCAAAAAATCTGGGTAAAACCTTAATTTTTTCTAACGGGGACAAAGACTTACATGAATGATGTATGCACTAACTTATTGCCATTAAAAATATATGGATATCAAAGTTAGTTAATATTGAACATTCGGTTTAATCTGCAGTCATTTGTTTATTAAACAATTTATATTAAATACAGCCACTTGAAATTACGCAATATAATATTTCGCAATTAATTCAACAGGATATGTGGTTACCCTTAGAAAGCCGGGTAAGCGATTCACCAAGGGCGTTTCCAGGAAGGAAAGGCGGTGTTTCTAAGAAACAGTGAGCGCCGAATCAGTGCATTCACGCATTCAATGCGCCCAATAGGGTGCACAAATCCCTCAATCCCTCACAACAAAGCTGTATTTCACCGGGCTAAGGGCATGGCACGCAGGTTGCTATAAGCAGCAATATGGAAACTTGCTTAAAAGTCATGGTCGTCGATACCGATAGCGTGCGCCGGGCACAACTCGTGGAAAGCTTGCACAACACCGGCTGCCGCGTCATCGAGCATGACGCCCTCTCGCTGGAACTCGTCGCGCGCCTGGAAAGCGTGCGGCCCGACGTGATCGTGATTGATGCCGATGCGCCCGATCGCGACATGCTGGAACATCTATGCATGATCAGCCGCGATCAACCGCATCCGATTGTGATGTTCACCGACGACGACGATACGGGGAACATCAAGCAAGCCCTCCGCGCCGGCGTGACATCATATGTCATGAAAGGCATCGACCCGGCGCGCATCAAGCCGATTTTGCAAGTCGCCATCGCCCGCTTCGAAGAACACCAAACCCTGCGCCACGATCTTGCGGACGCGCAATGCCAACTGGCTCAACGCAAGGTGATCGAGCGCGCGAAGGGCATCGTGATGAAACAGAAAGGCATCGGCGAGGATGAGGCCTACCGCTTGCTGCGCAAGCTGGCGATGGATCGCAATGCGAAAATTTCCGAAATAGCTGAGCAAGTGATTGGCCTCGATAAAGCATTTAGTTAAGCAAGTTGGCACGGTGATTGCTAAGTAAATATTAACGCTGCCCAACGATGGGCAGCCGCAGACCACGCAACGAAGCGTGGGACTGCACCGGACAAAGGCGTCCATTTCGGCAGCTAAGGCTGCGCGGAGTGGACGCCTATTTTTTTTTGACTCACTTATTAGGAGGGAAGCATGAAAGACGATCTGAAGCCCGGCACCACCGTGGTCGATACGAGCCGCCGCGATTTCATTAAGAAAAGCACCGCTATCGCTGGCGCCGCCGGCATCATGAGCATGGTGCCGGACGCAATCCGTAACGCCGCCTGGGCGGCAGGCTCGGACGCACCAGAAAAAACCGAGGTCAAAATCGGCTTCATACCGCTCACCGACTGCGCCTCGGTAGTAATCGCTTCGGTCATGGGCTTCGACAAAAAATACGGCATCAAAATTACGCCTACTAAAGAGGCCTCCTGGGCTGCGGTGCGTGACAAACTCGTGAACGGCGAGCTGGATGCCTCGCATGTGTTGTACGGCTTGATTTACGGCGTGCAACTCGGCATCGGCGGACCGAAGAAGGACATGTCCGTGTTGATGACGATCAACAACAACGGCCAAGCCATCACGCTCTCCAAGCAACTCTACGATAAAGGCGTGAAAGATGGCGCCAGCCTCGCCGCCCTGATCAAGAAAGAGCCGCGCGAATACACCTTCGCCCAGACCTTTCCCACCGGCACCCACGCCATGTGGCTGAACTACTGGTTGGCCAGCATTGGCGTCAACCCGCTCACCGAAGTAAAAAATATTGCCGTGCCGCCGCCGCAAATGGTGGCCAATATGCGCGTGGGCAATATGGATGGCTTCTGCGTGGGCGAACCATGGAACGCTCGCGCCATCCACGACAAGATCGGCTTCACCGGTGTAACCACGCAAGACATCTGGAAGGATCACCCGGAAAAAGTGCTCGGCACCACTGCCGAATTCGTACAGAAATACCCGAACACTGCACGCGCCATGATCATGGCGATGCTTGAAGCCTCGCAGTTCATCGACACCCTAAGCAACCGCTCCAAAGTGGCCGACATCATCAAGGACAAGTCATACGTCAACACCGACTTCGACTCCATTGAGGACCGCATGCTCGGCCAGTACGACAACGGGATCGGCAAGAAATGGCAGGACCCGAATTACATGAAGTTCTACAACGACGGCGCGGTGAATTTCCCCTACCTCTCCGACGGCATGTGGTTCCTCACCCAGCACAAGCGTTGGGGCATGCTGAAAGAGCATCCGGACTATCTGGCCGTGGCCAAGAAGGTGAACCAGATCGAGCTCTACAAACAGGCCGCCGCGCAGGTGAAAGTGCCGGTGCCGAAGGACCCGCTGCGCAGCGCCAAGCTGATCGATGGCGTGACCTGGGATCCGAAAAATCCGAAAGGCTACGCCGACGGCTTCAAGATCAAGGCTTAAAAAAGGAGTAAATCATGAATACCGCAAACGCAATCAAACCCATGCTGACCGTGGTCGAAGCACCCCTCCCGCAAGCACCGGCGCCCAAACCGGCCGCACCACCCCAGGTAAAAACCGTGTCGCGCACCAAGCCCAAAGGCTTGGAAATATTGCGAGCCATTCTGCCGCCAATCATCGGCTTTGCCTTGTTCCTCGGCCTGTGGGCGATCGTGTCGCAGACCAGCCCCAACCTGCCCGGACCGGTGAAAACCTGGCAATCGGCGGTGCAATTGTTTGCCGATCCGTTCTATCGGAAAGGCCCGAACGATCAAGGCATCGGTTGGAATATTCTCAACTCGCTGCAGCGCGTGGGCATCGGCTTCGGCATGGCGGCGCTGGCCGGTATCCCGCTCGGCTTCATGATCGGGCGTTTCAAATTTCTGAACGACATGACCGCGCCCATCATCAGCCTGCTGCGCCCGGTCAGCCCGCTCGCCTGGCTGCCGATCGGCTTGCTGGTGTTCAAGGCCGCGAACCCGGCCGCGATCTGGGTGATCTTCATCTCCAGCATCTGGCCCATGATCATCAACACCGCCGTCGGCGTCTCGCGCGTGCCGCAGGACTATATGAACGTGGCGAAGGTGTTGAATCTGTCGGAATGGAAAGTCTTCACCAAGATTCTGTTTCCCGCCGTGCTGCCCTACATGATGACCGGTATCCGGCTATCCATCGGCGTGGCCTGGCTGGTGATCGTCGCGGCGGAAATGCTCACCGGCGGCGTCGGCATCGGCTTCTGGGTGTGGGATGAGTGGAACAACTTGAATGTGGAACACATCATCATCGCCATCTTCATCGTCGGCATCGTCGGGCTGCTGCTGGAATATGCGCTGCTGCTGGCGGCGAAGCGGTTTAACTATGAGTGAGGCGTGAGGGGAAAGGTGTTAGGGGAAAACCAACCCCACGCCTCACCCCTTTCACCTCACCCCTCACGGAGTTCTATCATGGAAAAATATGTGCAGATCGAAAACGTCAACATGGTGTTCGATACCAAAAAAGGCCCGTTCGTGGCGCTGCAAGAGGTGAATCTCAACGTGGCCCAGGGCGAATTCATTACGCTCATCGGCCACTCCGGTTGCGGTAAATCCACGTTGCTCAATTTGGTGGCCGGGCTGCTGCAAACTGATGATGGCGTGCTGCTCTGCGCCGGACGCGAAATCGCCGGTCCGGGGCCGGAACGCGGGGTGGTGTTTCAAAACCATTCGCTGCTGCCCTGGCTCACCTGCTTCGACAATGTTTACCTGGCGGTGGAACGTGTATTCGGCAGCAAGGAAGATAAAGCCAAACTCAAACAACGCACGCATGAAGCCTTGGCCCTGGTCGGCCTGACACACGCCGAGTTTAAACATCCCAATGAAATCTCCGGCGGCATGAAGCAGCGTGTCGGCATCGCGCGCGCACTGGCGATGGAGCCAAAAGTATTGCTTTTGGATGAGCCCTTCGGCGCACTGGACGCGCTGACCCGCGCCCACCTGCAAGACGAGTTGATGAAAATCGCGCAGACCACGCACAGCACGGTGATGATGGTGACGCACGACGTGGATGAAGCGGTGCTGTTGTCCGACCGCATCGTGATGCTCACCAATGGGCCGGCGGCGACCATCGGCGAAATTCTGTCTGTGGACTTGCAGCGCCCGCGCGACCGCCTGGCGCTGGCCAACGATGGGCATTACCACCATCTTCGTAGCAAGGTGCTGGAATTCCTCTATCACCGGCAACTAAGGCCGGCGGCTTAAGCTAAGGCTTCAGCCAAGCCGCCGAGCGTGGCCAGCGCCCGCTCCAAGCGCTGAATCCACGGCAGCGTGCTTGCTAACGCTTTACAATACTATCCCGTCTCGTTATTATTGCCCCATGATTGAATCGTTCACTTGCCGTGACACGGAAGCGTTGTTCAACGGCAAGGCTGCGGCGCGGTTTGCCAATATTGCCGCCGTGGCGATGCGCAAGTTGGCGATGCTGAACCGCGCCGGACGTGTTGATGATTTGCGGGTGCCGCCCGGCAATCGGTTGGAGGCATTGAAAGGTGCTCGTGCAGGTCAATACAGCATCCGCATCAACGGGCAGTGGCGCATCTGTTTCAGGTACAGGAACGGTGGCGCTTTTGAGGTTGAGATCGTGGACTATCACTAAAAGGGCAGCATCATGGCTAAGCGAAAAATTCCTTACCCCACTCCGGGTGAAATTCTGCTGGAGGAGTTTCTGAAACCGATGGGCATTACCCAGTACCGGCTGGCCAAGGAGATTGGCGTTTCGCAGCGCCGCATCGGCGAAATTGTGGCCGGCAAGCGGGCGGTAACGGCCGATACGGGCCTGCGCCTGTCGCGATTTTTTGGCATGAGCGATGCTTTCTGGACGGGCCTGCAAATCGACTACGACATGGCCATGACACGCGAGGCAATGGCCGATACGCTGGCGGCAATTCAGCCTTATCGGACGGCCGCCTGAATCCGGCGCCGGGCGGCTTAGGCTAAAGCCTCGGCCAAGCCGCCGAGCGTGACCAGCGCCCGCTCCAAATGCTGATCCCACGGCAGCGCGCAACTCAGGCGAATGAAGTTGCGATATTTCCCCGTCGCGGAAAACAGCGGCCCCGGCGCGATGCTGACGCCTTTCTCCAGCGCGTACCGGTGCAGCACGAGCGCATCGAGCGTCGAAGGCAATTCCACCCACAGCAAGAAACCGCCGCTGGGGCGCGTGACGCGCGTACCGGCGGGGAAATGGCGCACGATGGCCTCGACCATGCGCTGCGATTGCCGCGCATACACGGCGCGCACGCGACGCAGATAGCGTTCATATCCCCCCTGCGCGAGATACTCGGCGATCGCCATTTGCGGCAGCGTTGCCGTGGCCATGCTGCTCACGTACTTGCGATGCGCCACCTGGTCTCGATAGCGTCCCGCCACGGCCCAGCCGACGCGCATGCCCGGCGCCAGCGTCTTTGAAAATGATGAGCAATACAGCACGCCCCCCTTGCGGTCGTAGGCCTTCAACGCATTCGGGCGCGTCGTGCCGAAACCGAGATCGCCGTAGATGTCGTCTTCGATCAGCGGAATGTCTTGCGCCGCCAAGAGGCGCGTGAGCCGCCGCCGGTTTTCTTCCGGCATGCACGCGCCCAGGGGATTGCTGAAACTGGGCACCAGCATGACGGCCGCCACTTTCCACTGTTCCAAGGCCAGCTTGAGCGCATCCAGGCTGATGCCCTCGCGCGGGTGGGTGGGAATCTCCAGCGCCCGCATGCCGAGCGCCTCGATCGCTTGCAGCGTGCCGTAAAACGCCGGCGACTCGATCGCCACCGTGTCGCCCTGATCGGCCACCACGCGCAGGCATAGGCGCAGCGCCTCCTGGCAGCCGCTGGTCGTCACGATATCGTCCGGAGAAACGTCGCAGCCGGCGGCGGCCATGCGGCGCGCGATCTGCACCCGCAACTCGCGGTTGCCCGGCGGAAAATCGTAGCGCATGCCGCGATCATCGTCCTGGCGCGCGAGCCCGGCGATGATGCGATTGAGTTCGCGTACCGGCAAAAAACTCGGGTGCGGCGCGGCCACGCCGAGTTGCACGATGTCCGGCCGGTTCGATGCTTGCAGCACGGTCATCGCCAACTCGCCCACGCTCACCACCGACGGCTTGGCCGAGGGCCGCGACATTTCCGGCTCCTCCGGCGGCGGCCACTGCTGAGCGCGCACGTAAAAGCCGGACTGCGGCCGCGCCTCGATCACGCCCCGGCTCTCAAGCATGCGATAGGCCTCGACCACGGTCGAGATGCTGACCTTGAGCTGCGTGCTCGCCTCGCGCACCGACAATACGCGCTCGCCTGGCTGGTACACCCCTTTGTCCACTTGGTGAATCAGGCGCTCCGCCACTTGTTCATAAAGATTCGCATCCGCTCGACGTTTCATGGGCTTCTCCCGAGAAATCACCCGCAAACAGAAATACAGTTGTCCACCCAACCGGCCAGCACAGTCATGCAGGGCCGCATACTGTACCGCTTCAAACAACTATCTACTGAATCTGTACTGGTTTGAGTATCGTGCGTACGCTGGGCAGTGTCAACTCGCACTGGAGATTCGCCATGACGACGCCTGCATCCGGTACCACTACACCACACATTTGCCGCACGGCCACCGGCGCAATAAATACCGCCTGCTATGAGCGCCGGGCCCGCCAACTGCGTGCACAAACCATGCGCGAAGGGTTGCGCCGCTTGCTGCAATTTTTCGGCGCGGCTTGGCAATGCGTAAAGACCTGCGCCGCTCGCCATGCGAGACAGCGCGCGCTGAACGCGCTGGATGATCACGCACTCAAGGATCTCGCCCTCGCCCGCAGCGATCTCGCCGCCATCGCCAGCGGCGCATTTTTCGTTGATCCTACTCGGCGTCAACGCGCCACCGCCCCCGCAACACCCCAGGAGCCCACCATGCCCCGCCCCATCTGCTGGCTCAACGGCCAACTCACCCCCTTAGAGGAAGCGCGCATTTCCGTGTTTGACCATGGCCTGCTCTATGGCGATGGCGTGTTCGAGGGCATCCGTTTCTATCGCGGCCACGCTTTCCGCTTGGACGCGCACCTCGGCCGCCTGTACCGCTCGGCGGCGGCGCTGCGGCTGACGATTCCCTACGACCGCGCCGCGCTCACCGCCGCGGTGCAAGAGACCATCACTGCATTTCATGCTCAGGATGGCTATCTGCGCCTGGTTATCACACGCGGCGAGGGCCGTCTCGGCCTCGACCCGGCTTCCTGTGCGAAAGCGAACACCTTCATCCTCGCCGGCCACCTCGCGCTGGTATGCGAAGCCACGCGTAATGCCGGTGCGCGGCTAATCATCGCCGCCACCCGCCGCTTAGGCCCGGATGGCCTCGACCCGCGCATCAAGTCGCTCAACTACCTGAATCACATCCTCGCACGCATGGAAGCCGGAAACGCCGGCGCGGATGAGGCCATATTGCTCAACGCGCAGGGCCGCGTCGCGGAAGGTACGGCGGACAATATTTTCATCGTGCGCGACGGCACGCTGCTCACGCCGCCGGCCGCCGATGGCGCACTGGAAGGCATCACCCGCGCCGTGATGTTGGAACTGGCGGCGGCGTTGCGCATTCCAGCGCGTGAAACCTCGCTCGCGCCTTACGATCTCTACACCGCCGACGAAGCTTTTCTCACCGGCACCGGTGCGGAATTGATTCCGGTGCGCGAGGTGGATGGGCGGGCCCTGGCGGCCTGCCCCGGCCCGGTGTTCGCGCGCCTCATGCAAGCCTTCCGGATGCAGATCGAACGCGAATCCTTGCATGCGGCATAGCGCAACCCCACCGTCTTCGCTTAACATCAACGCAAACTTCACCTACAAGGATCAATAATGAACAAAGTCAAATCGCTCACCTTGTTTGCCCTCGCCATCCTGGCTCCTTTTCTGCTGGCGGGCTGTACCAGCACGCCGCCGCGCGCTGAGGCCGGGCTGCGTCTCTACGTGCTCGATTGCGGCAGTATTGAAGTGCTGGACGTCTCGGTGTTCCATCCGGGCATCGACCAGGGCAAGCGCAAACTGCTGACCGATTCGTGCTACCTGATCGTGCATCCGAAAGGCACGCTGCTGTGGGATGCGGGGCTGCCGGACGCGCTGGCGAATACGCCGGAAGGCGTGCTCTGGTTCGACACTTTCCGGCTCAAGGTCAGTAAACCACTCGGCCCGCAGTTGCAGCAGATCGGCTACCCGGCGGAAACGATTCAGTATCTGGGCATCTCCCATCTGCACGGCGACCACATCGGCAACGTCAACCTGTTGCCCAAGGCAACACTGTTGATGCAAGCGGAAGAATATGCGGCAGGCTTCGGCGCGGAACCGGGAAAATACGGCTTCGACCCCAGCGGCTATGCTTCGTTGCGCGGCAATCCGGTGCAGCAGCTACAGGGCGACTACGACGTATTCGGCGACGGATCGGTCATCATCAAGCGCACCCCCGGCCACACGCCGGGGCATCAGGCGCTGTTCGTGAAACTGCGCCACAGCGGCAATATTCTGCTGTCCGGCGATCTGGTGCACTTCACCGACAACTGGACGCACAAGCGCGTGCCGGGTTTCAACTTCGACAAGGAACAATCGGTGAAGACGATGCATGAGATGGAGCAGTTCCTCAAAGACAACCGCGCCACGCTCTGGATTCAGCATGATCTGGAGCAGAATGCGGGGATCAAACGCGCGCCTGCCTACTACGACTGAGCACGCGGCGGGCTGTGAGGATGCGAACTGCTCGTAACCAAGAAACCTAAGCAAGCAAACTACAAAAGAAGGCACAGTCACCGAATACTGGGATGGCGAAGCGTAGCGCGATAGCGGCTTTGACCTTTTGGCAAATCATTGGGGAAAGCATAAAACGCGCGAAGCCATGCCGGCAGTGATGGCCAGTGGCTTGAGCAAAAGCACGCAAATTAAGCTAATCTGGCGGCTCTCCATAAGAAAGTGATCAGATATTTCATTAAACATGAATCCTCTCTCTCGCACCGACGCCCAGAAACAAGCCGATGAAATCCGGATTTTTCAAAAGGAATTGGAACGTCTCGAAAGCGCAGGTGTACTCACGCTGACCGAATCACAGCACACTGCGCTGGCAGAACATCACAATGGCCTGCTCGCACGCTTCACCCAAACCTTTGACATCGACCAGGATGCACGCGGAAAGCAGTTGTCCTTGGGAATGCGGGTCGCGTCATTTCTCGGCGCGCTGGCGCTGGCCGCGAGTGTATTTTTTCTCTTCTATCAGTTCTGGGGGCGGTTCTCGGTACCGGTGCAAGGGTCGATTTTGCTGATTGCGGCGCTCGCCACCTTTGCGGCTACCAGTTGGATTCAGCGCGTGGATGCGACAGGCTACTTCACCAAGCTCGCCGCCATGGTGGCTTTCGCGTGCTTCGTTCTGAATATCGTGATGCTCGGACAAATCTTCAATATCACGCCCTCCGACAAAGCGCTTCTCCCCTGGGCGGCCTATGCGCTATTGCTCGCCTATGTTTGCGATCTGCGGCTGTTGTTGGCTGCCGGAATACTCTGCCTGATTGCCTTCGTCTCGGCCCGCACGGGAACTTGGAGCGGCCTATATTGGCTCGATTTCGGTCAACGGCCAGAGAATTTTTTCCCCGCCGCTTTCGCGTTATTTTTTGTTCCGCAACTGATTCGGCATGAGCGTTATGCCGGCTTTGCATCGATCTATCGCGTGTTTGGGCTGCTCACGCTGTTTCTGCCCATGCTGATTCTCGCCAATTGGGGCCAAGGGAGTTATCTCGATCTCGACCCAGACGTGCTGGAGGGCTTCTATCAGGTCATCGGTTTTAGCGGCAGCGCTTTGGCCATCTGGTACGGCATCCGGCGCAACTGGCCTGAAGTGGCCAATAGCGGCGTGGTGTTCTTCGTCATTTTTCTCTACACCAAGTTTTTTGATTGGTGGTGGGAAACCATGCCGAAGTATTTGTTCTTCTTGGTGCTGGGGTTGACCGCCGTGCTGTTTTTATTCATCCTCCGGCGCTTGCGAACTGCGGCAATTAATACCGGGGAGTCCACATCATGATGACGCGCACCCGCTTCATCATCGCCGGTACCGCGCTGATCCTGGCCACCAATCTCGTGGCCTTGGCCGGCGTCGCCTACAACCACTCGGGCGAGCCGGAAAGTATTCTGAAATTGTCCCAACGCGAACTGAGCCTGCCCTATTACGCCATCAATCAACATGACAACAGCGGCATCAGCCTTTCACTCCGTTGGCGCACCCTCCACGCAGGCACCGACACACCCTATGGATTCGAGGGGAGTTACACCGGCTGGCGCAGCGCTTCAGCATGGTTAGATCAGGCCAAGCTCGCAACACTGGGGTTCGACGTATCCAAGCCGGTGGACTCCACCGAAGGACGCTTGCACTACACCAAACTCCTTTCCAAAGAAGTGCTGCTGGTTTTAGAGTTGGATGGTGCAGCCTACCAAAGCGCCTTAGCGCGCGCCAAAGAGGCGGCGGAGCAAGAACAGTCGCTCTTCACAGCAAACCCAGATAACCCGAAACTCAAGGAGCGCGCGAAAGCGGCCAATCATCATTACTTACAAGAAGCACAAGAAAACAGCCGCTTGTTCGCCATCGACGCAGGGCTGGATAATACTGCGCTGCGCGCCAAATATGCCGACCGCACCCGCTATCTCATCGTACGCGGGCAAGTGCGGCCTCAACTCAACGAAATCGATCACAAACTCCGCCTAAGCGGATATATCAGCAGACTCAACATCGATGAAGTCAATGTCCCGCTGTCCTTTCGACCGCTATTCGAGCCGATGCTGCGCGAATCCGGCAGACGCTCTCAAAGCACGCCGCCCTATGAAGTTACAGTAACTTATGGCAAGCGGCTCGAACCGTGGATTACTGCTGTCCATGCCAAGGCAAGCGCGCAATGAATCAGCACTCAATACCCAACGGCTCGCGAGACTAATAAAACGCCATGCTCGAATACACCGAATACACCAAATTCCTGATCGGCCTCTTGGCCATCGTCAACCCGCTGGGCGCGGTGCCGATTTTCGTGGCGCTCACTTCCAATTCGCTTGAAACCGAGCGCAAGAAGATCGCCAAGCTCGTGGTCGCGGCCGTGCTGATTATTCTGTATGTGGCGCTGCTGTTCGGTGATTGGCTGCTGCAATTTTTCGGCATCACCATTCACTCCTTCAGCGTGGGCGGCGGCATTTTGATTCTGATCATGGCGATCTCCATGCTGCAGGCGCGGCTCAGCCCCATCTCACAAACCGAAGAGGAAGCGCGCGAAGGCGAATCGAAAGAATCGGTGGCGGTGGTGCCGCTGGCGATGCCCCTGCTCGCGGGGCCGGGGGCGATCAGCACGGTGATTCTGTATGCGCACAAAGAACCGGGGGTGAGCCACTATCTGGCGATGTCGATCGATATCCTGATCGTGGGCTTTCTGCTGTGGGCGGTGTTGAAATTGGTGCCGTGGATTTCGCGCCACGTGAGCCAGACCGGCATCAATATTTTCACGCGCATCATGGGGCTGATTCTGGCCGCCATCGCGGTCGAGTTTATCGCGACCGGCTTGAAGGGATTGTTTCCGGCGCTCGTTTGAGATTTTGTAGCGCAAGCATCCCTGCTTGCATGCCGGCAGGATGCCGGCCCTACATAGGCAATATATGTTCTCACCCCAAGACATTCTCGATTTCTGGTTTGCGGAGGCAATGCGTTCGAAATGGTTCGCCTCCACGCCGCAACTGGATGTGGCGATCAGGGATAAATACGAACACGTATGGGAAGCCGCGCTACGCGGCGGGTTGGACGGCTGGCTAAACAGCCCGGAGGGCTGTTTGGCTTTGGCGATCATTCTCGATCAATTGCCCTTGAATATGTTTCGCGGCACGGCCAAGCGCTTTGCCAGCGAAGCCAAGAGCCGCGAGGTCGCCCGGCATGCCATCGACCAAGACTTCGATAAGCAACTCGATCCGGCGCGCCTGGCCTTCCTGTACATGCCCTTCATGCACAGCGAGAACCTGGCGGATCAGGATTTATCTGTTGAATTATTCGAAGCGGCGGGATTGGAAAATAATCTGCGCTTTGCAAAACATCACCGCGAAATCGTGCGCCGCTTCGGCCGCTTCCCGCATCGCAATGCGATCTTGGGCCGGATGAGTACGCAGGAAGAGTTGGACTATCTCAACTCGAAGGAAGCGTTCAAAGGTTGAATATATTTATTTCCCGCCCGCCAACAAAAAATAAAGCAGCACCAGGTTGAGCAGAAATGACGCCAGCACCAGCGTTTGCCACACGGCAAGCGGGTTGCGCGCCAGCAGCGGTGTCGGCAGCAGCGCGGCGAGCGGTTTCATCTCGCCGTGTTCGAGCGCCAGCAGCATTTCCTCGGTGGTTTCGAAACGGTTCTGCGGATCGCGGGCGACGGCTTTCAGCAAGATCGTTTCCAGCCATTGAGGAATATCCGGCCGGTAGCGCGTGGGCGGCACCGGGTCGCCGAAGCGCGGATGCTGGAAAGGCTCGATCTCGCCATACGGATATTTGCGCGTCAACAGGTGATAGAGCGTGACGCCGGCGGCATACAGGTCGCTTTGCGCCGTGGCGGCGGCGCCCGCGAACAGCTCCGGCGCGATGAAACTGGGGGTGCCGGCGTTGCCGCGCGCGCCGTCTTCGGTCCAGGGGTTCAAGGCCACGCCCAAATCCAGAATGCGCAGCTTGCCCTCGGTGTCGCTATGCAGATTGGCCGGCTTGATGTCGCGGTGAATGACATGCAAACGATGCAGCGCGGACAATCCCTTCGCCAGGCGGATGCCGATCTGCGCCACATCCGCCACGGAAAAATGCTGGCCTTGATCCAGACGCTGTTGCAGCGTCGCGCCCTCGTGGTAGCTCATCACGTAATACAGCGCGCTGCGCGCGCCGGCGGCTTGCGGCACGACTTGCGGAAAATAATGCGCCAGCACGCGCTTGGCCAGCCATTCTTCCATCAGCAGCCCAGCGCAGCTCGCCGCATCATCGGCCAGCAGGGGCTGAAGCGTTTTTAACACCAACACCTGCCGCGTCTCCACTTGACGCACTTTGTACAAGCGGGATGCGCGCGAATCGTGCAACAGTTCCAGCACTTCAAAATCGTCGATGTGATCACCGGGTTTCAAGCGCGGCGGCAGCGGCAGCATTTTTCCCTCGGCGAGAAAATCGTTGAGGGTCTCCTCGCCCAATTGCCCGACCCGCGTCACCAGCGCAGTCGCGTTGTCTTGCCCGCCTTGCTTGATGGCATTTTCCACCAAGGCTTCGGCGACGCGCTGCGGCTCCCGGTGCAGCAGCAGCAATTCATGAATGGCCTTATCGCCCAGCGGCTCCCACACGCCGTCGGTAAGCAGGCAGAACACATCCCCGGCCACCAGCTCGCCATCGGCGTAATCCACCGGCAAAAAATCGTCCAGGCCCACGGCGCGTTTCAGCACATGCTGCATGCCGGGGCGATCCCAGACGTGATCGGTGGTCATTTGCTGCAATTGCTTGCCGCGCAGGCGATAGATGCGCGAGTCGCCCACATGCGCGGTGTAGTAGCGGCTGCCGCGCAGAATCAGCGCGCTCAGGGTCGTCGCCATCCCGGCGAACTCGCGGCGCGAATTGGCTTGTGCCAGCAGCCAGCGGTTGATCGCGGCGAGAATCTTGTCGAGCGCGTAGGGCACTTCCCAGGTATCGGGCGTGGCATAGTAATCGGAGAGCACCCCGCGCACCGTGAACTCCGCCGCTTCGCGCCCCGCCTCGCCGCCGCCCACGCCATCGGCGACGGCGAGCAGCGCGCCTTTCATCTGCACGAGCGCGGGCTCCGGCGTCACGCAGCCGGCGTAATCTTCATTTTGCTCGCGGCTACCGATGTGAGTGGCTTGGCCGACAGTGATTTGGAGATGCATGGGTAGGGATTGTAACCACGAATGAACACAAATTTACAGCGCGCAGCCTACCCTCCGGGGTACGAATAAGACTTAACAGCTTGAACCGCAGAGGACGCGGAGGACGCAGAGGAAAAGTATTTGGCTTTTTGCCCTTTGTGTTAATTCGCTTTACCTCTGCGTCCTCCGCGTCCTCTGCGGTTAAGTACTAAATCTTCGCCGCCGTTAAATGCGCCGCGCCCCATGTGGTGCGCCAGCGCGTCTTCACGCTCGCCAAGCCGACCAGCGCCAGCACCGCGAGTCCGGCGAAGATGATGAAGCCGATTTGATAGCTGCCGGTGAGCTGCTTGGCATAGCCCAAGCTGGAGGCGAGATAAAAGCCGCCCACGCCGCCCGCCATGCCGACCAGGCCGGTCATTACGCCGATTTCCTTGCGGAAGCGCTGCGGCACGAGTTGGAATACCGCGCCGTTGCCCATGCCGAGCGCGAGCATCGCGGCGACAAACACCGTCAGCGCCATCCACGCCTGCGAGAAGCCGAAGCTCACGATGAACAGAAAAATCGCGGCCAGGGTGTACATCACGAGCAGGGAGCGGATGCCACCGATGCGATCCGCCACCGTGCCGCCGATCGGCCGCACCAGCGAACCGGCAAATACGCAGGCGGCGGTGAAGTAGCCGGCGATCACCGGGCTCAAACCGTATTGCGTGTTGAAATAGATGGTGAGCGAGGAAGCCAAGCCGACAAAACCGCCGAAGGTCACGCTGTAGAAAAACATGAACCACCAGGCATCTTTATCCTTCAGCACGGCCAGATACTGATGCAGCGATTTGGCGGGCGGGCATTCCGGCGCATCCTTGGCGAACAGCAGATACACCACGAACGCCAGACCCAAGGGAATCATCGCCAGGCCGAATACATTTTGCCAGCCATACCAAGTGGCCAGCGTAGGCGCAAACAAGGCCGCCAACACCGTACCCGAATTGCCCGCGCCGGCGATACCGAGCGCCGTACCTTGATGTTCGGGTGGATACCAGCGTGAAGCCAAGGGCAACGCCACGGCGAACGCCGCGCCCGCGAAGCCCAGAAAGCCGCCGAGCAGCAACACCTGCTCATAACTATGAATACCGAAGAACCAAGCGAAGCCCAGCGCCGCGAGCACGATCACCTGCCCGATCGCACCCGCGAGCTTCGGTTTGAGATGATCCACCAGCACACCCATCACGATGCGCAACAGCGCGCCGGCCAATACCGGCGTCGCCACCATCAGCCCTTTTTGCGCCGGCGTCAGTTGCAAGTCCTGCGCGATCTGCACGCCGAGCGGGCCGAGCATGACCCACACCATGAAGGCCAGATCGAAATAAAAAAATGCAGCAAACAAGGTCGGCGGATGGCCCGCCTTCCAAAAATCCTTATTCATGCCACTCTCCATCAAGTCAAAAATCAGATTTATGGAGGCCTATTGCAGGAGATGTGCCAGCTTTTCACATATCGCTAATTCACGCTATTAATCAGCCCCTTATGCGCTTAGATAGATCAAGCCATATTTATTGCATGCACTGTTAGCTGGCATCTCGCACCAGAATGGTGAGGGGGCCTAGTGTAGTGTTTCACTCTCTCCTGGCCCCTCCCCCTCAAGGGGGAGGAAAGTTGTGGCGAAGCAATCACCGTGGCTATTCCCGATTGCCGTATAGATCAAACCTTGTACGTCCCCCGGCAGAACCGGGGGTTACCTCACTGAAATTACGGACTGAAAGTCCGGATGCACGTCGCCTGAACGACGCATCTTGGCCAATTTTCCCGGCTAATGAAACCAGCGATCCGTACTATCATTCAAATATGGACTGCTGTCTGCAGACGAGCTAAAACAGCTTATGCCGAATGCCAAAGTCGTCAGTTATCACCAGGAGGGAAGTGTCCGCTACTGGACGAACAAACCTGATGGCAAGTTCGTGGCTTCAAGCGACATTCGACGAGATATCAGCAAGGCAGGGAAGCCATCAACCGCTCCAGGCACATGGCATGTTGGTGACAATGGTACTTATTGCGTTACGCTAGAATGGCCGAAACGATCTGAAAATTGGTGCAGGTATATATTCAAAGTTGGTGAGAAATATTACGGCGTTAAGTCTGTCGCCGATGGAGCTGCAACAGCGCATGAGTTTGCGTTTTCAAAATAACCGCTAACATTTGTGAAGCCCTCGCCTATCAATATGGGCAATAGAATCCAAGGGGCAAGGGTCGAATTACTGAGGAGGCCGGTAAATAGTGTACATTCGGCCGATGACCGAGGGATGACCTTCCCCTTGATGGGCTTCGGCGCTAACTTATTGAGCTTTACATAAATCATGACGTACCAACTTGGTCATGCAAATCCCTCCCCGCCTCCCTTTGTTAAAGGGAGGAGTCCGTTCCAAGCAGCGCCCTGAGGGTGCCCCCCTTTGCAAAAGGGGGGGTAGGGGGGATTT
>JACRIU010000132.1 GCA_016235775.1 Hydrogenophilales bacterium | reverse complement strand
GACGGTCGCGATACCGATCGCGCTTTCCTCCTCGCCCCACAAGTGGATGACCGTGAAGGTGGTAAGCGCGGAGAACAGCGCGTTGACCGAGTTGCTGCCGAGCAGGATCACGCCGATGAGGCGATCGGGGCGGGCCAGCAGCTGCTGAGCAAGACGCGCGCCGCGGTGGCCGGAGGCGGCGAGATGCCGCAACCGGTGACGGTTGAGGCTTACCATTGCGATCTCGGCAGCCGAGAAGAAGGCGGAGAGAAAGACCAGAAAGACCAGCGCGCCGATCAGTGCGCCCAGGGGAATGGTATCCAACGCCGTCACGTCTCCGGGATTATAGCGCGGCAAATACTAACATGCTTTGGCAGGTGCATGAATTTCATCGGAATCCAGCACAATGACCCGCGGCGGCACCGCTCGATTGGCAGCGCCATTCAGGACGCATTGATTTGGTAGCGCTTGAGCTTGCGCCACAATGATACCCGGTCGATACCCAGAATCTGCGCGGCCATGGTCTGGTTGCCTTTGGCCTCGCGCAGTACCCATTGAATGTAATCCCGTTCCTGTTCATCCAGCGAGGAAATGCGGCCATCCTTTTTGCGGAAGGTGTGTATCGTCAGATTGCGCAGGTCATCCGGCAGGTGCGCCGTTTCGATGGCCTTGCCGGTGGTGATGGCCACGCCGCGCTCGATGATGTTTTCGAGTTCCCGCACGTTGCCCGGGTAATCGTAGGTCTTGAGCAGTTCCATCGCCTCCGGAGAGATTTCGGCGACCGCTTTTTTCATCAGCGCGGCGTATTTCGCAAGGAAGTAAAAACTCAGCATCGGAATATCCTCCCGGCGGTTCGCGAGCGGCGGCACGTGCAGCGCGACCACGTTCAAGCGGAAATACAGATCCTGGCGGAAACCGCCGCTTTTCACGGCCTCCTGGATATTGCGATTGGTGGCCGCCATGACGCGGATGTCCACCTTGATGGGCGCGGTACCGCCCAGCGGCAGCACCTCTTTTTCCTGGATCGCGCGCAGCAGTTTCACCTGCATGGCCGGCGGCATTTCGGTGATTTCGTCAAGAAACAGCGTGCCACCGGTGGCCGCTTCCAGCAGTCCTTTTTTATCGACGGCGGCGCCGGTAAAGGCACCTTTCGTGTGGCCGAACAGTTCGTTGCCCAGCAGCTCCTCGTTGAACGCGCCGCAATTGATGGCGAGAAAGGGTCCGGCGGCACGGGCGCTGTGGTAATGCAAGTAGCGGGCGAACAGCTCCTTGCCGGTTCCGGACTCGCCGCTGATCAGCACGCTGCAGTCGGTGGGCGCTATCTGGCGGGCGACCTCCATGAGCCGCTGCATTTCGGGGTCCAGGGTGATGATCTTTACCTTACCCTGGAAACTTTCGATCTGTTCGCGCAGCGTCTGGTTTTCGCGGCGCAGACGTATCTTCTCCATGGCTTCGGTGACGACCTTGCGTACCTCTTCCAGCCGGAACGGTTTGGCGATGTAGTAAAATGCGCCGTCCTTCATGGCCGTCACCGCCGATTCAAGCGTGGCGAAACCGGTGATCAGGATGACCTCGGTATCCGGGTGGAATTCACGGCACTTTCGCAGAATCTGCATGCCGTCCACCTTCTCCATGCGCAGGTCGGTCAGAACTACATCGAAGGACCGCTTTTCCAGATACGCCAGGGCATTGGCGCCGCTCTGGGTGGCAACCACGTCGTAGCCATCCTTTTTCATCACATGTTCGAGATTCCTCAGGGCGACCTTCTCGTCGTCCACGATCAGCAGTTTTCCGCGATTAGTCATGAGGTACCGTTTCTTGTGTGCTGGCCAGTGGCAGCCGCAGGCAAAAAGTCGTGCCCTTTCCGGGATGGCTGTCCACCATGATACAGCCGCCGTGTTGTTCGATGATTTCGTAAACGATAAACAGGCCGAGCCCCGAGCCCTTGCCGATTTCCTTGGTGGTGAAAAAGGGGTCGAAGATCCGCGGCAACACTTCCGGCGGAATGCCGTGACCGCTGTCATGGATCTCGATATCCACCGTCTCTCCACGGTTCTCGCATTTGCCGAAGGATTGATAATGCTTGCCGGTTTGCCAAGACGCCTTGTCTGAAGCGAGCCGTTTGATGGCCCTGAGGTGGATTTCTCCCGCGCTGTTCAACGCCTCAATGGCATTCTTGATGAGATTGAGCAGGGCTTGTTGCAGGCGTTGCATATCGGCCTCGACGGCGAGATCCAGGGGAATGTCCACCGTCAGCGCCACCTGTGGAGGGATCTGTCCTTTGAGAAAGCGCACCGTCTGGTTCGTCAACCGCAACAAGTTTACCGTTTCTTTTTTGAATTCGTGGTCGCCGGCGAAGTCGAGCAGCGAGCGCACGATGTTGCGGGCCCGGATCGTCTGTTCGTCAATCTGCCCCAACAGTTCTTTTTTATGCTGCAGGCCGGTTTCGCCGATCTCCTCCGTCAGGATTTGGCAGGAGGTAGAGATGTTCGACAGAGGATTATTCAGCTCGTGTGCAACGCCGGAAAGCAGCGTGCCGAGGGAGGCCAGCTTTTCCGAGCGCAGCAGGTGCTTTTGGCGCATCTCCAATTCCTGCAATACGTGATTGAACGCCGCGGTCAGCGAGGCGATTTCGCGGTC
>JACRIU010000135.1 GCA_016235775.1 Hydrogenophilales bacterium | reverse complement strand
TCAAGAACCACCTTGGCATAGTGAGATTTTTTTGTGTCGAGATGCAAGAAGATCGCCCCATTGTCAGCAAGTAAATTTCGGATAATAACGAGCCGTTTTCTGAGAAATTCCACAAACTGCGCTCCCACAACCTTGTCTTGATATGCCTTCTGATCCTGGCTACCGCGAAATTCCTGTTTCGTCGCAAACGGCGGATCGATGTAAACCAGTCGAATACCGGGCGTACCATCCGCATTGCATAGCTTGCCCGCTTTCTTCTGTTCCAGCAGCGTCTTCATCACCTGCAAGTTGTCGCCGAAGATCAGCATATTGTGCCAATCGACACCGTTCTTGCCAAAGGTGCGTTCTGCCTGCAAGGGCACTGCCATGGTGCCTGCGATGATGTCTTCTTCCCGTTCCTTGCCGTGGTAAACCAGCTCGTACTCGCGCTTTTCCGGCGGGAACAACTCGCGCGCCCATTCGTTAGGCAAATCCTCACCGCGTTGAAGTGCCTGAATTACTCTTTGTCGAAGCTCATCGTTCATGTTTTTGTGCTTTTCCTTTTTGCGGGTATGGGTGCCAGCGTCTCAAGGGCCAACTCATCCAGCAGGCCGCTATCGGCAAAGCTGTAATGTCCATCGGCGGCTATGATGACGTGCTCCAGCACTTTAATGCCGATGGGATGGCACGCTGCAAGCAGGTCGCGGGTTAACAGTTTATCCACCTCGCTCGGCTCTGCCGCACCTGAAGGATGATTGTGCGCGGCAACCAGCGCCGAGGCATTCGCCTGCAAAGCCTGTGCAACAATGGAACGGATTGGCGGATGCACATGATCCACGGTGCCTTTGGCAATCAGCGCATCTTCCAGGAGCCGTCCCTGACGATTCAAGAACGCCACCCGGAAATGTTCTTCCGCCAGCCCGCGCAAGCGGGCGGTAAAATATTCCGCCGCCTGCCGTGTACTCTTGATGATGGTCTTCTCCCGGCTACCCGGCAACGAAGCGCGCCGCCCAAGCTCCAAGGCAGCCTGCAACTGCGCCAGCTTTGCGTCTCCCAGACCTTTAATCCCCTCCCAAGCCGAAATGGGCGCGGCCATCATCCCCGGCACGGAACCAAAACGGGACAATAATTCCCGCCCCAACTCAACCGCACTCTTGCCCTGCATGCCGACGCGCAGAAGGATAGCAAGCAGTTCAGCATCGGCCAAAGCATGAGGCCCCCACGCAAGCAAGCGTTCGCGTGGCCGTTCATCTTCCGGCCAACCTGAAATGCCAGATGTGATTTGTTTTGGGTTAGCAGTCATTAGCCATCGGCAAATTTGACCGATTCTGTTTGCTGCAAAATTTTGCAAACGTGCTCGGCGAGCAATTCATCACGATTATCGATTATGTCTGTCATGCGGCACGCCTGATCTTTCAATAAACCCGCGCCTTGAGAGGGAACGATTCCACCGTCAGCGGCTTGAGGCGCACCGGTTTGTAACTGAGTTGCCGCCCTTCGCTGAAATACAGGCTGTGTTTGAGCCAGCTCACATCGTCGCGTTGCGGAAAATCGTCGCGCGCATGGGCGCCGCGGCTTTCCGTGCGTGCCGCCGCCGCGGTCATGGTCGCCTGCGCGACTTCGATCAGGTTATCCAGCTCCAGCGCCTCGATGCGCGCGGTGTTGAATACTTTGCTCTTGTCCCGGATTTCCGTGTGCGCGACCCGTTCGGCGATCTGTTTGATTTGCTGCACACCTTCGGCCAGCAGTTCGGGAAAACGGAACACGCCGCAATGTTTCTGCATGGTCTTGCGCATCGTGTCGCCGACTTCGGCGACGCTTTCCCCCTCAGCCTGAGACTCCAGCCGCGCCAGGCGCGCCATGGAACGCTCGGCGGAATCGGCGGGCAACAGTTTGGGATGCGGGTGGCTTTGCAGGTCTTCGATGATCTGCCTGGCCGCTTCGCGCCCGAACACCAGCAAATCCAGCAGCGAATTGCAGCCCAGGCGGTTCGCGCCATGCACCGACACGCAGGCGCATTCGCCCGCCGCATACAGGCCATGCACCACTTCTTCCGGGCCGTGATGATAGGGCGCGATGACTTGCCCGTGATAGTTGGCGGGAATGCCGCCCATCATGTAATGCGCGGTCGGCACGACGGGAATTGGATTCTTGGCCGGATCGACGTGGGCGAATTTCAGCGCGATTTCGCGGATGCCCGGCAAGCGCTGCCGGATCACGTCGTCGCCGAGATGATCCAGCTTGAGCAGCATATGGTCGCCAAGCGGGCCGCAGCCGCGCCCTTCGTTGATTTCCACGGTGATGGCGCGCGACACCACGTCGCGGCTGGCCAGGTCTTTCGCGTTCGGCGCGTATTTCGGCATGAAGCGCTCGCCGTCCTTGTTGACCAGATAGCCGCCCTCGCCGCGCACCCCTTCGGAAATCAGCACGCCCGCGCCGTACACGCCGGTGGGATGGAACTGGAAAAACTCCATATCCTCCAGCGGAATCCCGGCGCGTGCCGCCATGCCCAGCCCGTCGCCGGTGTTGATGTAAGCGTTGGTGCTGGATTGAAAAATGCGTCCCGCGCCGCCGGTGGCGAGCAGCGTGGCGCGCGCGTGGAACACCATCGCCTCGCCGGTGTCGATTTCCAGCGCGGTTACGCCGAGCACATCGCCGTCTTGGTCGCGGAGCAGATCCAGCGCCATCCACTCGCGGAAAAAATGCGGGTTGGCTTTCACGTT
>JACRIU010000134.1 GCA_016235775.1 Hydrogenophilales bacterium | reverse complement strand
CGATCAGCCCCATTCCCTTCTCGACCCAGATTCCGCCAAATGCCAAAACGCAGGCAATGGGGAGCAGCTTGGGGTTGGTGCGGATGCTTGGAGTCAGAAACATCACAAAGGCAACGATCATCGCGATCAGGGAACCCCAGAACCAGGGAACCAGATTGGTGAGACCATGCAGGCCAAACATCAGGTAGTAGAGACCATTCGCATGTTCGGTGCGTGCATACAGTTCGACCACCACTTCCGACATTGACAGAAAGAGGGCGATGCCGAGGCACCAGGTGATGATGATCGACAGCAGGTTGATCGCTTCGTCCTGTATCCACAGACTGGTGTTTTTGCGGATGATCTGGAAGACCAGGATGATCAGGCAGGGACCCGCCGCAAACGCGGTCATGATGAAGCGGATCGGCATCATGCTGTGGAACCACATCGGACGCGCAGGCATCGTCGCGATCAGGAAGGCCGTGACAGTGTGAATGCTAAGGGCCCAGACGATCGAGATGTAGATCAGCGGCATGAAGAACTTCTTGTTTACCGTGCCGCCGGAGTACTTCATATAGAGGAAGTAAAACCCGCAGACAAAATTAAGCAAGAGGTACCCGTTGAGCACCAGCACATCCCACCCCAGCATCGAGCCGGGCAGGTTGAAGATGCCGATGTACGGAATCATGTGCCAGAGCCGGTCGGGTCGTCCCATGTGGGCAAACACGAACAGCATGACCATGATCACCGCCGAAATCGCCAGCATTTCGCCCAGCACCGTAACTTCATGCATCGCCTTGTGATGGTGGACGTAGGCGGGAAACACGATGGTCACGGCGCCAGCCGCCACGCCGACCAGGAACACGAGGTTGGCAAGGTAAAGGCCATCGTGAATCTGACTGGTTAGACCTGTAACGATCAGCCCCTCGGTGTTTTGCACGTAAAACCCATACAGCGCGATCGCGCTGAGGATTGCAAGAAAACCCATCCAGGCATAGAACTTCTTGCTTCCTTTGAGGATGTAGCGAAAGTAATCGGGAGCGAAACTCATTAGTTTTTGCACGACTTGGCTCCTTAGTCGTAGAAATAAAAGAACTTGGGAAAGGTGTTCAACTCGGCCTTCAAGCGAAACACATTCTTTCTTGCCAGGATCAGGCTCACTTCGCTTTCCGGGTCAAGCAAATTACCGAACTTGCGGGCGCCCACCGGACAAACCTCGACACAGGCTGGATAGCGTCCTTGTCGAGTCCGTTGCAAGCACCAGTGGCACTTTTCAACGACGCCCCGCATGCGCGGCCGGTTACCCAGATAATGCGTCACCGGATTCATCTCTTCCTTGGGCAGGACGGGGGTGGTGAGGTTGAAACGGCGCGCCCAGTAAGGACAAGCTCCCATGCACATGCGGCAACCGATGCACCAGTTGTAGTCGATCACCACCACGCCGTCTGGCTCACGGTAAGTCGTTCTCACAGGACAAACCTTGACGCAGGGCGGCTTCTCGCACTGCATGCAGGCGATCGGCATGTAGGTGGCGTCTTTTTCCGGAACGGCCGCGGGTTCGTAGTGGTACTGTCCTTCGAGGACGGCGCCGGCCGGGCTGTACGCGTTACCCCCAACCTGGATGCCAAGCCCTTCGGGATAGCCCTGGTTCATCTTCTCTTTTGAGAACTCTCCCCGTTCCATCTTGAGTACCTGAATCCACTCAATACGCTCTCCGGCTTCCTTGCCGCGCGACTGGTTGTTCTCGGCGACGCAGGCTTTGACGCAGCGGCGGCAGCCGATGCATTTTCTGACGTTCAGAGCGTAACCCATGAGGACATTTGGCTGGGCCTCGGCGCCGTCAACGGTGACCTTCTTGCCATACTCCGCTGAGTAGCGTCTTTCAAGCCGGGCGCGTGCTTCAGCCTTCTCCTGTGGAGTCATCAGGCGGTAGTTGCCTTGGAAATGCTCAGCCCATTCGATGGCGGCCTGAGCATCGTCGGACAGGGCCATCAGCGCTCCAGCGCCCATCAGCGACGACAAGCTCAGCATTCCGCCGGCCTTCAGGAAGTCGCGGCGCGAGGTGGTTGTTTTGCCCGCTGCCAAGGGCTCTGCCGACGCTGCTTGCACCGGACATTCTGATGGTTGTTCCTTGGCGGGGTCGGCAAGGGGGGTCTTTTTAGTAGCCACAACTAATCCTCCAAAAAATAAAAAATCATTACTGTTCTCACAAAATTTTTATTGAAAAGGGGTATCCCGTTATTCCGGCACCACCAGCCCGACCACCCGCAGCGCCGTCTGCAAACGCCCGGTCGCCTCCTGCAAGGTCTTGATGGCGGACCGATGGTCGCCGCGGGCGGCTTGCTGTTGGGCGAGGTCCCGCGTCGCGCGGCTTTCCTTTACATAGCGTTCGCTCAAGGAAACGGCGCCGCCGCTGGGCTTCAATTCGGCGTAGGCGATCGGGATCAGTTCTTCATAGCTGCGGTAGCGCGCTGTCTCGTAGTCGAATTCCTCGGCCGCCGATTTGAAATTGAGGTCGTACACCAGGGTCGCCGACGCCAGCATCTTATTGAGAGCGGAAACGACTGTTTCATGCGCCTCCGCCAGTAGCTTGTTGGCTTCCCGATAGCGGCCGGCGCGCGCGAATGGATGGGATTGTTCCACCAAGCCGCGGATGCGGTCGAGATCGGCGGCGACGGCCGGTGCTGGGCCGTTTGTCGGCGAAAGACGATCGCAAATGGTCTGGTGCGTTTTTTGGAAAGACCGCACGCCCTCCAACAGTTCGGCGTAGCGTGTGCGCTGCTCCGCTTCCACCTGGAGCGGATCGGGCGCCAGGCGAGAGGAAGACACGATCAGGCGCAGTGCTTCGTCCAGGAACTTCTCCGCCTCCGCTGCGTTGCCCGCGCTCAAGGCCTCGTTTGCTTTGGCGTAAAGGGTTCGCGCCGTGGCCGCCTGCTGTTTGACCGCCACGTCATCGCTACTGGCGGCGCGCTCCAAGGCGGGCGATTTGGTAAGCAGCAGATGGACCAGTTGCAGTTTTTGCCGAATCACTTCCTGGGGCGACTGGCCAATGGTCTCTCCCTCCGTTGCACGCGGCGCCGCGATCGCCGGCGCCGCCGCGTGCAGCACCTGCGCGACTGCCAGCGCCAGGAGCGGAAGCCACGGCGCGATTGCCCGCCCCCTCACCGCGGCGCCTCCGCTTTGGCCGCCACCGCTTTCGTCTTGGAATGGCAGCGGCGGCATTCGGAGACCGGGAAGGCGACCTTGCCGTGGCACACGCCGCACTTCTGCCCGAGCAGGATTGCCGCCATGCTGATCTGGTTGGCGCCTTTCTGCGGGATGAAGATGGCCGGGTGACAGTTGGAGCAGTCCAGCCATTGGGTGTGCTGCTTGTGAGGATAGACCACATCCGGCATGGAGCCCTTCACTTCGCGCACGATATTGAGATCCATGATCATCGGTTTGGCGTTCGGATCATTGCGGTCGAAGCGCGGATTGACCTTCTCCTCGTTGAGCGCCTTGACCCAATCCACCTGATTGCCGGCATTGCTTTTGGGCAGATTGCCGAAGGCTTGCAGAGGAGGCTGCAGCATCTGTGTGCCGTCGTTGGCCGGATCGTGAATGCCGTCCTCGGTGGGCGGCAAATTGCGCTTGCCCATCGGTTTCATCAAACGGTTGAAGGGATTGGCCTCGGAACCGGCGATGGCGGGCTGTGCTTGAGGCTGAGGCGCCGGTGCAGCGGCGATTCCGGTTTTGGCGCCTCTCGGTTTGTCCTTGGCGGCTTCCGATGTGGCGGCCGGGGTGGCGGCCAGGGCGGCCGTCGCGGCGCCGAGCAGGAGGGTGACCAAGGTGAAGCGTAGTGTGTTCCCTAAGCGGTTCATGGCGGTCTCCTATTTCTTCACCGGCGGGGTCTTGGCCGCCGGCGCGACCAGTTCCTGCACGGTGCTTTCATGAACCTGGGTCGGCGTGCCCGGCTTGCCGGAGTGGCACAGATTGCAGTTTTCCACCGACCAGGCGATGGCGCCGTTGTGGCAGCCGCCGCAATATTGGCCATCAATGATCTTGAGCATATTGATGTCGTTGCCGCCGGCCTTGAATTTGAATCCGAGATCGGCGTGGCATGCCTTGCAACGGAAGCGGATGCGATGGAACCAATGGGGAAATACCACCGGGCGCATGGCCGCTGCGTCAGAGTAGTTGTTGATGACCACGTCGCCGAACTCGGCCACGGCGGGCGGGGCGCCGGTGATGGCGGCGGCCAGGACGAGGGACCCGAGGAGCAATATCCGGCGCAAAAGGGCGCATCTAATCAGGGAGGGCATTTTATTTTTTCCTTTCCGTTGACGAAGAGTTTCTCGGCGCATCACGGGCCACCAAACTGCCTGTTCAGAGTGAACATGAGCAAGGAGGACTGTTTCTTGTTGACTTCCGATATGCGCGCACTGAGGCGCAAATCGAGGCGCCCGATGGAATAGTCCAGGCGGTTTTCCCAGGAGCGGGTTTCCTGTTCCTGTGGGCTCGCCAGCATCGGCAGGGGGGCATCGCCGTAAATCCGCAGTTCGGAGACGAAGCGCAGACGCGGTACGCCGAACGCGCGCTGGTGGCGATAGCTCAAGTCGGCGCTGGAGGTGGTGACGGTAGTGGCTGGCGTGGCGCCGGTTCCCTGACGCGCCGCCTGGATGGTCAGGTTGCCGGCCCACGACACGTTGCGGCCCAAGCTTTCGTTGCGGGACGCCTGCAGGTTGAGTATCTGGAAAAAATCCTGGGCGCCGCTCACGGCGCGGGAATCGCTGGCGCTCAAACGCAGAAAGGTGGTTTTCTGGCCTGCCGTATCGTTCCAGGTCAGCGAGCCGCTATGGGACAGGCGTACGATGACCGGAGAGTGCGTGTCAGTGTTGTTGGCTGGAGTGTGCGTGTCAAAATCCGACGAGGCCGATTGATTCAAGTTCAGCCCCAGGGTGCCGCCGCCGAAGGCCGTGCTGCGGTTCAGGCTATGGCCCGCTTGCAGCGTCAGGTGCTGCCCGCTGTCGGTGGAATCGGTCCGATTGCTCAAGGAGCCGGAAGCGAACCCGGAGTAGCGGAAGGCGCCGAGGTCGAACGTGTCCGACTGGTAGTTGGCCCCGGCCGACTGATCGCTGGTCACGGTGCGGACGCCGTTGTTGTCGGTCATGTTGACGTTGACGCTGGCGTTCAGCCGGGTGTTTCGGGTCAGGTCGTAGTTCCCTCCCAGGTTTGCGCTGGCGCTGCGCGTCTGCGTGGCAGGGGCGCTGCTGCTGTCGCTGTTCAATCCGAATAGCCGCACGCTACCGGTCACGGTAAGGGGTTTACCGGTGGGGCGCCAGAACCCAAAACTGCTCAACTGCAGGTAGCGCAGATCGCTTTCTCCCTGCGTCAAGCGGTAGTTCGTCTTGGTCAGGCTGGCAAGGTTTTCCACCGAGAGGGTGGGGTCCGGCGTATAGCTATGGCGGGCCACCAAGGTGTTGAGCAAGGAGCTTTCATTGGTGCGCGGGCGATCGTTTTTGGTGATATCGCCGTTTATCTGGAAGGTTTGATTGGCGAGACGCCGCGTCATTTCGAGGCGCAGCATATCCTGCTTGTCCTCGCCGAAGTCCGCGCTTTCCCAGAGGTTGCGGTTGTAGCTCGCCATGTATTGGGTATCGCCGGATGGGTTGCGGTAGCGTTGGGTCAGGCCGAAACGGGTGGTTTGATAAGCGGAACTGACCGCGCCGAGGCCAGTGTTCAGCCTGCTGTCGCTGCGGTCAAAATGCGCTTCGAAGGGGAAGCGGCTGTACGGCAACAGGGACAGGTCGGCGCTGCCCGTGACGAAGTTGCTTGCTCCTTGGCCATCGGCGGTGCTCGAAGTGCTCGTGGTAAATCCCAGCCCGCCGCTTACCTGAGCGAACCAGGGTTGCCAGATGAAGGTGCTTGCGTTCACCTTGGTGGTAAGCGACTGCAGCATGTATTTTTTATTATCGATGGTTTCGCGCCGCAGCTCATAGCCGATGTTTCCCCAAAGCTGGACGGGGGCGAGTTGCAGTGAGAAAGGGTATTCGCCGGTTGGCGCGGCCGGGGCCGTTTCTTCGGCGCGGACGGCGGTTTTTTCGTTCGGCCCGCCGGCAAGCCCGGTGACGCGGGATGCATCGCCCAACTGGGAAAGCTTCAGGCGCACCGGCTGGGCGTTCTGACTCCCGTCTTCGGAACTTGCCGCGAAACCCGGCTCGTCCGAAAATGCCATCCTGTTCGCCGCGCCATCCGATGAGCTATCGCCGGTTCCATTACCCGCGGTGTCGAGTCGAGAGGGATAGGGTGACGTCATAGGGCCTCCCGGGGCGATCTGGCTGGCGGGAAACGCCGGGCGCGACCAATCGAAAGCCAGCCACGCCGCCAACATGATGCAGATCTCCGATCCGCATTTTCCGTTCTTTTTTCCACCCACTTCGCTCCTCGCATCTCGTTGCAGTGTGGGAATTCTTTTCAATCATTTCTTTACGGCAGGCGCTCCGGCAGCCGTGGAAAGGGGTAGGTAGCGCGATTCATCCACCCGAACGGGGGTTTCCTTCTTGAGCCGCGCGATGAGCGCGTTCCAGGCGATCTCGCCTTGCTCCCGCAGCCACAGGTCGCGGCCGCGCTCCTTGACGGCCTCGAAGTCGTTCAGTTTGGGCGATTTGCGTTCGTTCAGGCGAAATATGGCAACGCCCTCCAGCAACCTGACCGGGTCGGCGGTGTCGCCCGGTTTGAGCTTATCCACGGTTTTCTGGGCCGCTTCGGGCAGCATTCCGCGGTGCAGGTAGCCCAGATCGCCTCCTTTTTCCGCAGAGGCCTCGCCGGATTTTACCCGCGCCAACGCTGCAAAATCGGCGCCGCCGCGCAACTGCATGACCAGTTGTTGCGCTTCCTCATGCGCCTTTTCCCATACAGTCGTGGCCGAGGACGGATCGACCTTGAGCAGGATGACCGAGAGCCGCACTTGCTCGGGTTCCGTGAACTTGTCCGGGTGGGCGGCGTAATATTCGCGAATCTGTTTCACATCCGGGGGGGGCACGTTGTGGACAAGGTTTTCCAGCTTGCTCAGCAGACTTTCCTCCTGCAGCCGCTTGGTGAGCGCCGGCGCCAATTGGGCGCGGGTCTGTTGCCATTGTTTGCTGTCGCGGTAGCGCTGTTCGTATTGCTGGATGGTCTGCCGGATCGCGGCGTCGTCCGGCTTCAGCCCGCGGCGCTTGGCTTCACGCAGCAGTAGCGCGTTGGCGACCAGCGCCTCGCCCACCTCTCGCTGCAAAGCGGCGACCCCGCCCTCGGGCGCCTTGCCGTGGTAAAACTTCTTGCGTGTCGCGGCGGCCAGCGCGACATCATAATCCTGTTGCAGGATGGTGGTATCGCCTACCTTGGCGAACACCGCTGATGGGGGTGTGCTGACGGGCCGGGGCGCATCGGCGGCAAGGATCTCGGCGCTGAGCAGCGCCCCGCTGAGCAGTGCCATCAACGCCAGCTTGATGTTGCGAGTTCGCTTCGGCTTCACTGTTTGGAACCTCTCGTGCTGGGTGATTGGGTGTGGTCTGTGATGCTTTACGGCGCGCCGAAGACTCCCGTCTGCGGGATTACGTGCCCGGGAAAAAAAAGGGCCAGACATGATGCGTTGTCTGGCCCGTCCATGACGACTGTGTGCCTAAATGCTTCTTACTTGGTGTGGCAAGCCAGGCATACTGCGCTGCCGAGATTGGCGACGCGCAGGAAAGTCGGCTGCGCATCAGTATGTGGATCGTGGCAGCTCGCGCATTCGACGAACGGCTGGTTGCCGCCGGCCACGCTCGCCTCGTTGCGCGTATAGAGCATGATGTCGGTTTTCTGCCGGCCTGCACCGCCGGTATCCACCCACCACACGGGGTTGCCGTTCAGGGTGGCGAAGGTGGTGGCCTTGAAATCGGGATCATTGAAAGCACCCGAGGGCGTGGTGACGGTCTGGCCGCCGCCGCCGTACTGGATGCCGATCGGATGGTCGTTGCGCAGATCGGTACCAATGTTGACGATGCTGGCGTAACCGAGGGAGCCTCCCGGCGAGGCGGTCTGCGCCGGGCCGGTCCAGGTTCCCGCCAAGGTGAAGCCGGCGGCGTTGTAGTTGCCCGACCCCGGCGCATTGATCATGACGTTCATGGCCTGGGTGCCGTCATGGCAGGAGAGGCAGGCGATGGACACCGAGCCCACCGGCGCCGTGGCGCCATCCAGGCTGGTGGTGCCGAGGCTGTTATAGGTGGTGTAGGTGGCCGGAGCGGGCAGCTTGCGGTTCCACAGCGGTACCGCCGCTGTGGTATCGGCTCCGTGCGGCGTATGGCAGAACACGCAGATTTCGCCCGTGCCATCAAACTTGTTGGTGCCGGTACCGGTGCTGCCGAGATTATGCTTGGTGGCTGAAATGCCGGCAGCCGCTTCTTGCGGCAGCATGCCGGACATTATGAATACTATCCCCCCCGCCAAGGCGGCGCCGATGTTGCGCACCGTGCGTTTAATAAATAAAGTTTTCATGGCATGAATCCTTTCAAAAATATCCGTTGAGTTTGAAATGAATGGTTATTGAATAATTTTATGGTTTTGCTTAATCGTTGTTCTAGCACAGAGTATGCCAATCAATAACTTACTGTTTATGTTTAAGAAATATTATTCTTTTAATAATTTTAAAGATTTGATTTCCCATTGTTGAGAAATAATTTATTTTATGTTTTCTTAGTTATGGGAATTCAGGAATTTATTTTTATTTTAGATTACAAAAAAAAGTTTCACGGATTTGTTGTGGTTGATTTTCCTTGCTTGTTGATGGCGTCCTTGCCCGGCTCGGATGCTCCTTTCTTGTCCGGTGCTTTCTTGCCGAGGAAGCCGCCGTCCGCCGGCAGGTCGGCCGGCCGGTAGATGTCCACCTTGCGGAAATACTGATCCACTGCGTAAACCCGCCCATCGCCATCCACCGCGATACCGGAGGGAAGCATGTACTTGGCGGGGCCGTCCTTGTCCGAGCGGGCGCCCACGGCCAGGAGCAACTGCCCCTGGGGGGAAAATATCTGGAAATTGCCGAACGCTGTGTCAACTACATAGACATTTCCGGCCGAGTCCACGGCTACTTCCTTGGGACGGGAAAATTGCCCGCTTTGGCGTCCGATAGTGCCGAATACGCCGATCAGCGTGCCGTCTGGGCGAAATTTCTGCACCCGGAAGTTGCCGCCATCGACGACATATACCGCGCCGTCTGGGGCGACTGCCACGTCCCGCGGCAAGTTGAATTCACCCGGCTCGGTGCCGCGCTTGCCGAAATCGGATAGATGTTTGCCGGTCTGCGCGTCGAATACCCGCACTCGGTGTTCCTCGGTTCCGACCCCTCCGATGTCCACCACATAAACGCGATGTCCGTCTGGGTCGACGGCAAGCCCCGCCGGGCGGTGAAACCAGGTGGCCCCGCCAATCGCGCGCAGAAATTTACCGTCCCGGTTGTACACCATGACCTGCTTGATGGAACCGTCGGCTACATACAGCTCGCCTTGCCGATCCACGTCCAGCCCAAGGGGGAGGGACAGGGCGCCCGGATCGTCCTCGCCGATCATGAAAAACCTTTTTCCCGGGATATCGAACACCATTACCCCGCGGCGCGCCGTATCCCCCACATAGACACGCCCGTGGTGTACCGCGATGCCATAGGGCTTGGCAAACCCCTCGCCCTGCACCTGTTCCCCGGTGACCAGCCGCTTGAACTTGCTGCTGGATTCGTCCGGCACGATGTCCGCGCTGCTGTATAGCGTGCGTTCGTAGATGAACCTGGGCTCATCGGGAGGGGGGGGGAAGACGGGAAATACCTGCGCCGCTTCGCGGGATTCGGGTACCGACATGCAGCCGCCCAAGGCAAGGGCGGCGGTGAAAATTAGGGTGTTCACCAACGGAAATACCAAAGTTCGCTTCGTCATCTTCATTCCTAATATTACGATTACGTCCAACGGTTCGCCCGCATGCCGGAACAACAAAACAATTATGAAGCAAAACTCATGCAAGCATAGGCGCCGGAATTGGCTGGCCGGGGTCGGGCGTGGCACTTATTTTGCTTTTAAGGGGTACCGCGTAGCGGGAGAAACCCGCTCGAATCAACATGAGGTCATAATCCATGCATCCAACCGTCTGGCACCCTAATCGGACTTTGACTGAAGAAAACAAAAAAACAGGCCGGCGCTTGAGTGTTTGGTGGCTGATGCCTCTTCTGTTCTGCGGCTGGAACGGGGCGATGGCTGGCAGCCATGACGCGAAATCCGCTGGCGTGATGCGTCCCGCAGCCATTTACCACAATTACTGTTCGGTATGCCACGGCGACAAGGGGGATGGCCAAAGCCGGGCGAAGGGCGGTTTGGTGCCTCCGCCACGGGATTTCACGGCCCTCGAGGCGGCTCAATTATCCCGGGAGCGCATGATGACCTCGGTGCGCGACGGTCATCCCGGCACCGCCATGGTCGCGTGGAAGACCCAGCTCACCGAGCCGGAGATGGAGGCGGTCGTGGATTACATTCGCGGGACTTTCATGCGGTTTGAAAGCAAAACTGCGGCAGGCCGGGGGCGCCTGGTGTACATGAAGAACTGTTCGGTATGTCATGGCGACAAGGGCAACGGCGCGATGTGGGGGAAATTGCAACCGCCGCCACGGGATTTCACCTCACCCAAGGCTGCCGATCTGTCGCGGGAGCGCATGGTCGCTTCCGTCACCTACGGGCGTCCCGAAACCGCAATGGCCGGCTTCGGCACCCAGTTGAGCAAAGACGATATAGACGCCGTGGTGAACTTTATTCGCGAAGCCTTCATGCCCGCCGCCGATCTGGAGGGCGTTTCCGGCGTGCGCGCCCAGGGCGGCCGCCAGTCGCAGGCGCAGGGAGCGCTGGCGGGAGCGGCCCAGAAGGGCGCCCCGGTCGGCGCCGCAGCCAAGGATATGTCGGCGCCCATGCCTAAAGGATTGGCGGGCGATACCGTCAAGGGCGCTGCCTTCTACATGCAAAACTGCGCCGCCTGCCATGGCGCCGCCGGCGACGGCCGCGGCCCGCGCGCTTATTTCATCAACCCGAAACCGCGCAATTTCCTGCACGAGGCGTCCCGCCACGAACTGAATCGGCCGGCGCTGTTCCAGGCCATCGCTCAGGGCAAGCTCGGCACGGAAATGCCGGCATGGAACAAGGTGCTGAACGATCAGGAAATCGCCAACGCCGCAGAATTCGTCTTCCAACGCTTCATCCGCCCGTCGAAGGAAACCGCGAAATCGGGAAGCGGCGGCAAGTGAAAAGGCTCGTCCTGCTGGTGACAGCGGCAATGCTGGTTGGCGGCTGCCACGAACGGGAGCAGCAAGGCGCCAAGGGAGCGCAAGCGCCGCGACAAAATCCGGCGGCATCCTCGGCGGGCGAGAAGCTCGATCTGGGCAGGCGCATCTACAATTTCCGCTGTTACTACTGTCACGGCTACTCCGGTGACGCCCGCACGCTGGCCGCCACCTACCTCAATCCCAAGCCGCTGGATTTCACCCGCGTCTCGCCGGATCAACTGGGCCGGGAGCGGATGCTGCTGGCCATCCAGTCCGGCAAGCCGGGCACGGCCATGAAGGGCTTCGCCGGCATTCTGCAGCCGCAGGAGATTGCCGCGGTAACGGATTTTGTGCGCCAGGAATTCATGGTCGCGAAGGCGCAGAACACGCTCTACCATACTGCGGCCAACGGGTGGCCGAACCACGAGCGTTATGCCGCCGCTTTTCCCTTCGCCACCGGCAAGGTTCCGCTGGATACCCCTTGGGAACAGCTCGCCCCGCAACAGGCCGCCGGCAAACGCTTGTTCCTGGCCGCCTGCGTGAGTTGTCATGATCGCGCCCATGTGGACAACGAGGGCTTGCCATGGGAGACGCGCCCCTTGTCTTATCCGCGCAACCATTTTTCCCCGGGGGACAACTATTCGACGCCGGATGCAAAGAGTAGCCCGCCGGTGGACGCCATGACCAGCGCCAGCCCCTATCTTCTGCACGACCGCCCTCCCCGCCTGAGTGGGCTGACGGCGGCGGAGCGCCGCGGCGAGACTTTATATCAGCAGAACTGCGCGTTCTGCCACGCGGCCGACGGCACCGCGCGCAACTGGATCGGCAGCTTCATGGAACCCCATCCGCGCGACCTGACAAGCTCCGCGGCCATGTCCGGCATGACCAAGGCGCGCCTGGAAAGGGTCATTCGGGAGGGCTTGCCCGGCACCTCCATGCCGGCGTGGGAATCGGTGCTGCCGGAACCGGACGTGAAGGCGGTCGCCGCCTATGTGGGGCGCGCCTTCCATCCGCTGGGGAAGGATTGAATAACGCAGGAAAAAATATGGCGCACCACATCAAATCGATGTTTGAAAACGGTGAGCGCCTGCCTTGGCGGCCCATGCTTTTTCGCGGCGCATGCTGGCGGGCGGCGGTGTGGCGGGACGTGACGGAACTATCCAAGGAACTGCGCCGCGCCGCCGCCCGCATTCTTGTCTTGAGTGTTAAAGCATGATCCGTGTCTACCCGGTTCTTTGGAATATCTTGATTTAAAGATTCCCGATTGCCGATTTTTCTCGATATCGGGAACGAAAATCCCAATAATTTTTCCGGTTTCGAGAGCGGAGAGATAAGAGGCGGCACGGCTGATCATTGCCGGAAACTGTGTGAAAACGGAAGGGCGGTGTATCAATCGGCGCCGATCACACTTGGCGCAAATCTTGCTAAAAATAACGGCAGGTTGGTATATCGACCCGTATTAGGTGCGTTAGCCTGGTGGCCTAAAGATTCATCGCTAAACCGTTGTGCCGGTCATCGATAGACGCCGCCCTAGCGCAAACGCTGCTTTGATTAAAATTTGAAAAGGATATGCTATGAATAAGACCCTGACTGTTGCTGCTTCAATCGCCGCCTTGTTGTTTGTTGGCTCTGGCTATGCGGCCAGCGGCAAGGATGTCTACAACGCCAGTTGTGCAGCGTGTCATGCCAGTGGCGCGGCGGGCGCGCCGAAACTGGGGGACAAGGCAGCGTGGGGGCCTCGCGTCAAGGCCGGCGCGGATGCGCTATACGACGCCTCGCTCAAAGGCAAGGGCGCGATGCCTGCCAAAGGGGGCAACGCCGGCCTTTCCGATGCGGATGTAAAGGCAGCGGTGGACTATATGGTGTCCCAAGCCAATTAAGCATTACACCGGGAGGCCGCCCGTCATGCGCGGGTAAAGCGGTGGCGGTTCGGTGCAGCGCGTCAACCGACCAGGGTGATGTTCCTCCCGGTTGATAGCTGTCGGCGGCGAAATGTCGCGCGCGTCGCCGCATGCACCGTGCCGGTCTTCACGGTCAGCACGCTTTTCATATCCAACGCAATCGGGCCGTTTTAGCTTTGCTCGAATTCGCCGCCTGATATCGGCATGAAGCGCGATTCCACTCTTCCTTATCACCATTTCTTGTTGGAGTAGATAAACAAGATATCAATACCTTAAAACCCCCTTGACATCAGATCAATAGGATGTAGTATTAATGCCGCAAAACCACAATATCTTGTGGAATGAGGTTTACAATCTTAGGGGAGGTGGTCATGGCGTTAGAAGCTTCTGAATTACCGGTTCATTCCTCATTAATTTCCGTTCCGCGCCATGTCATCAAGCGCGACGGAAAGCGCGCGTCGTTCGACGCGGCGAAAATCCGTTCCGCGCTAAATCGCGCGGGCCAAGCCACGGGCGAGTTCGGCGACATCGAATCCGATCTGCTCTCGGCGCAAGTGGTGAAAGTGCTGATCCACAAGCACCGAACCGAAGCCCCCGCCATCGAGAACATCCAGGACGTCGTCGAGCAGGTGCTGATTTCCGCCAATCATTTCCAAACCGCGCGCGCCTACATCGTCTATCGCGAACAACACAAGAAGTTGCGCGAGGATCGCAAGACCGTGGTGGACGTGGGCGCCTCCATCAACGAATATCTGGAGCAGCAAGATTGGCGGGTCAACGCCAATGCCAATCAGGGCTATTCCTTGGGCGGCTTGATCCTCAATGTCTCGGGCAAAGTCGTCGCGAATTATTGGCTCAGTCACGTCTATCCGCCGGAAGTGGGCGAGGCACACCGCAGCGGCGACATTCACATTCACGATCTCGACATGCTGGCCGGCTATTGCGCCGGCTGGTCGCTGCGCACCCTGCTCAACGAAGGGCTGAACGGCGTGCCGGGTAAGGTGGAAGCCGGACCGCCCAAGCACTTTTCAAGCGCAGTGGGGCAGATCGTCAATTTCCTCGGCACGCTGCAAAACGAATGGGCCGGCGCACAGGCCTTTTCTTCATTCGATACTTATATGGCGCCGTTCATCCGCAAGGACAACATGTCCTATGCCAGCGTTAAACAATATATCCAGGAGCTGATTTACAACTTGAACGTGCCGTCGCGCTGGGGCACGCAAACGCCATTCACCAATCTGACTTTCGATTGGACCTGCCCGGAGGATTTGCGCGAGCAGATTCCCATCATCGGCGGCGCGGAAATGCCCTTCGCCTATGGCGACTTGCAGGTTGAGATGGACATGATCAATCGCGCCTACATCGAGGTGATGACCACCGGCGACGCCAAGGGGCGCGTGTTCACTTTTCCCATTCCCACCTACAACATGACCCCTGATTTTCCGTGGGAATCCGACAACGCCGCGCTGCTGTTCGACATGACCGCGAAATACGGGCTGCCGTATTTCCAGAATTTCATCAACTCCGATCTCAAGCCGAATATGGTTCGCTCCATGTGCTGCCGCTTGCAATTGGATTTACGCGAGCTGCTGAAACGCGGCAACGGCTTGTTCGGCTCGGCCGAGCAAACCGGCTCGGTGGGCGTGGTCACTATCAATTGCGCGCGCCTGGGGTATCTGCACCAAGGCGACGAAGCAGCCTTGTACCGGCGCGTGGATGAGTTGATGGAGATCGGCAAGAATAGCCTGGAGATCAAGCGCAAAGTGATCCAGCGCCACATGGACAATGGCTTGTTCCCTTACACCAAGCGCTATCTGGGCACGCTGCGCAATCATTTTTCCACGCTGGGCGTGAACGGCATCAATGAAATGATCCGCAACTTCAGCCAAGGCGAGCACGACATCACCAGCGAATGGGGCCACGATTTCGCGCGCCGGCTGCTGGACCACGTGCGCGCGAAGATGCTCGCGTTCCAGGAAGAGACCGGGCATATGTTCAACCTGGAAGCGACCCCGGCGGAGGGCACGACCTACCGCTTCGCCAAGGAGGACCGCAAGCGCTACCCCGGTATATTGCAAGCCGGAACCGACGAGACGCCGTACTACACCAACTCCTCGCAATTGCCGGTGGGCTTCACCGACGATCCGTTCGAGGCGCTGGAGCGGCAAGAAGAATTGCAGCGCAAATACACCGGCGGCACCGTGCTGCATCTCTATATGAACGAGCGCATTTCCAGCGGCGCGGCGTGCAAGGCTTTGGTGAAGCGCTCGTTGGAGCGATTTGGCCTGCCGTATATCACCATTACGCCGACCTTCTCCATCTGCCCCAAGCATGGTTATCTGGAAGGCGAGCACCCGTTTTGTCCGAAGTGCGATGAAGAAATCCTGATGCGCAAGCGCAAAGCCAGCGCCGCCGCTTGAGGCGGGATCGGGATGGACAGCGTTAAATTACCACCTGTTTAGTTAATCATAAAAAGGAGATCGAAATGAACGATATGGCTACGGTATCCCAGGCTATCGCAAGTGAAATGGAATTAAAGGATGAAGAACGCCAACCGTGCGAGGTGTGGACGCGGGTGATGGGCTATCACCGCCCAGTGGCGTCGTTCAACATCGGCAAGAAGGGTGAGCATCGCGAGCGGCAGTTTTTTCGGGAAGCGCGGGTTGGCTGAGCGCGGCAGGATGGGTTGAGAACAGTGATGCCCATCCCGCGCGCATAAACCCAGAAAAAGCGATTGAACCAGCGCGCAGCCTACCCTCCGGGGCACGGAGTACACAGAGCATTCAAATGCTTAGCGAACTGTAGGGGCAGGGCATGCCCGATCCGCTTTCGATACCGGGCGAGGCGTGCCTCGCCCCTCCCGACACCCAGCAGATAAATCGGTAATAATGCCGGCCTTGTTTTTTGCGAGTTGGGCGAATAGGCTTTAGCAGGGATTGAGAAGCAACTTGCTCAAGTAACTCATCCCTGCGAACCTCCTTCCCTCCGTGTCCTCCGCGTCCTCCGTACCCCCGGAGGGTAGGCTTCGCGCTGGCGAATAGCCGTTTTTAGGATAATCGGAGAGTGCTGCCATGCGGCTATTACTCATCAACCCCAAGTACCCGGAAAGTTTTTGGAGCTTCAAATGGGCGGTAGATCGCATCCTGCCCGGCAAACGCACGATCAATCCGCCGCTGGGGCTGGCCACGCTGGCCGCGCTGTGTCCGCCGGATTGGGAAGTGGAAATCGTGGACGAGAATGTGGCGCCGGCGCCGCTCGCACCCCGTGCGGATCTCATCGGCGTGTGCGGCATGGGCGTGCAGTTTCCGCGGCAGCGCGAGCTGCTCGGCTACTATCGCGGGCAAGGCTATCCGGTGGTGGCGGGCGGCAGCTACGCCTCGCTCTGTCCGGAACGTTACGCAGCCCTGGCCGATAGCGTGGTGGCGGGCGAGGCCGAATACAACTGGCCACGGTTTTGCCGCGATTGGGAAGCCGGGCGGGCGCGCGCTTTGTACCGCGAGACCGGCACGGTGGCGATGCAGGATTCGCCCACGCCGCGCTTCGATTTGCTCCAGCTCGACCAGTACTCGACCGCCACCCTGCAATTCTCGCGCGGCTGCCCGTACCGCTGCGAATTCTGCGACATCATCGTGATGTTCGGACGCAAGCCGCGCTGCAAATCGCCGGAGCAGGTCGGGCGCGAATTGGATGAATTGCGGCGGCGCGATGTACACAATGTGTTCTTCGTCGACGACAATCTGATCGGTAACAAGGCACTGGCGAAAGACTTGCTGCGCTACTTGATCGACTATCAGCGCCGGCATCGCTATGCCTTCCGCTTTGGCACCGAGGCCTCGCTCAATCTCGCGCACGACGCCGAGTTGCTGCAACT
>JACRIU010000131.1 GCA_016235775.1 Hydrogenophilales bacterium | reverse complement strand
CCGAGCATGCCGGCTTCCGCCTCGATGCCACCCACGCCCCAACCAACCACGCCGATGCCGTTGATCATGGTGGTGTGGGAATCGGTGCCGACCAGCGTGTCGGGGTAATACACATCCCCCTTGTGCTGCACGCCGCGCGCCAGATATTCCAGGTTGACCTGATGCACGATGCCGATGCCGGGCGGCACGACTTTGAAAGTGTCGAATGCCTGCATACCCCACTTCATGAATTTGTAGCGTTCGGTGTTGCGCTCGAACTCCATCTCCATGTTTAGCTTGAGCGCATCCGGGCTGTTGTAGTGATCCACCTGCACGGAGTGATCGACCACCAGGTTCACCGGCACCAGCGGCTCGATGATCTTCGGGTCCTTGCCCATTTTCGCGGCGGCATCGCGCATCGCGGCGAGGTCGGCGAGCAGCGGCACGCCGGTGAAATCCTGCAATACGATACGCGCCACCACGAACGGAATTTCTTCAGTGCGCGCCGCGTTCGGCTGCCAGTTCGCCAGTTGGCGCACATGCGCTTCGGATATTTTTTTGCCGTCGTAATTGCGTAGCACCGCCTCCAGGACGATGCGGATGGAAACCGGCAGGCTCGAAATTTTGCCGAGCCCGGCGGCTTCCAGCGCAGGCAGCGAGTACAGCGTGCCTTGCTTGCCGCCGGCGAGGTTGAAAGGCTGGCGAGTGTTGAACAGGCTATGTGATGTAGTGCTGGGCGACATGGCGAAGGCTCCGTGTTTGCTAGGCAAAATGAAGGCGTGATTATAACCAGTAGGGGTGATTCATGAATCGCCTCTACGAATAAATTTTGCGTTAGTATGGCGATATCTTTTTAAGAAAAAGGCAGTCGTGCCGATTATCTGGGACTTCCCGCTGGTTGTTCTTTCCGTGCTGGTCGCGATGCTCGGCTCGTTTGCGGCATTCGCCCATGGGCGGCATATGCGCGAAAGCAGCGGGCGTTCGGCGCACGCGTGGATGTTCGCCGGCGCATCCACACTGGGCTTGACTATCTGGGCCACGCATTTCATCGGCATACTGGCCATTCATCTGCCGGTGCATGTCGATTACGATCCGTCGTTGGCATTGCTTTCCATCTTGCCTGCGACCGTCTCCGCCCTGCTGGGATTCCATGTATTGCGTGAGCCGGTTATCGATGCCAGGCACATAGCGGGAAGCGGCCTGCTGACAGGGACCGGCATCACTCTCACGCAGTACGCCTGCATGGCGACCCTCCGGCTTTCGCCGCCTATCAGCTACAGCCCGCAGCTTCTCGCCTTGTCCGTGGCAATTACCGTATTCCTTTCATCTGCCGCGTTGCTGGTGGTGTACCGGGGCGGAAGCGCCAAACCGCCATTGTTAGCGCGTTCTGCGCTGGGTGCGGCCATCATGGGGCTGGCGATTTCGGCGGTGCATTACGTCGTCGTGCTCGGTATGCACATTCCGGCCGGCAGCATCAGCACCTATGATGTGCTGTCCGAGCCGCGCTTTATGGCCATGCTGATATTTATGGTCACGCTGTTCTGGTTTTGCGGCGGCATAATCGCCACGCTGTTCGACCAGCGCATGGTGCGGCAAAACGCCGAGGCGCTGGAGAAATTGCAGGGGGCATATGATGCGCTGGAGGAACGCGCGCAGAAATTGGCCAGGGATCGTTCCAGGCTGGTGCTGGATAAGGCGCTGGACGCGGTGATCAATATCGACAGCGCCGGGCGGATAATCGAATGGAATGCGGAAGCGGAACACATATTTGGTTACCGGCATGATGAAGCAATCGGCCAGATGGTGTCGGACCTGATTGTTCCCCCTATTCATCGCGAAGCGCATTGCGGAGGAATGAAGCGTTTTCTGGAAACGGGCGAGGCGCATATTCTGGACAAGCGCACCGAAATTACCGCGCTGCGGAAGGATGGGACGGAATTTCCGGTTGAATTGTCCGTTACTGCCGTGCGCCAGAAAGAGGAAATATTTTTTAGCGCGTTTGTGTGTGACATTACCAACCGCAAACTGGCCGAACAACAAATCCACCAACTGGCTTTTTATGATGCGCTCACCAAATTGCCCAACCGCCGCCTGCTGATGGACCGTTTGCAGCAGGCATTTTCGGTGAGCGCGCGCAGCGGTCAGCATGGCGCGGTGCTGTTCCTCGATCTGGATAACTTCAAGACGCTCAACGATACCAGGGGCCACGATATCGGCGACCTGCTGCTGATCGATGTGGCGCAACGCCTGCAGGAAAGTGTGCGTGACGGCGACACCGTGGCGCGCCTGGGCGGCGATGAATTCGTGGTCGTGCTGGAGCTTGCCGGCAATGTCAGCGTGGCTGCCGCGCAAGCCGAACTGGTTGCCGAGAAAATCCGCGCCACCTTGAATCTGCCCTATCAGCTCAAGGGTTACACGTATCACACCACACCGAGCATCGGCATTGTGCTGTTCAATGGCAACCGGGAAAGCCTCGACGACCTGCTCAAGCACGCCGACACCGCCATGTACCAGGCCAAGACGGCGGGGCGCAACACCATCCGTTTCTATGATTCCGAGATGCAGGCCGCCATCGAAGCGCGCGCCGATCTGGAAGATGGATTGCGCCAGGCGCTCAAGAAGCAGCAGTTCCGCCTGTACTACCAGATTCAGGTGGACAGCCTGGGTCGCCCGCTGGGCGCGGAAGCGCTGCTGCGCTGGCAGCATCCTGAACGTGGTTTGGTCTCTCCCGCAGAATTCATTCCGCTGGCCGAAGAAACCGGGTTGATTGTGCCGATCGGGCTATGGGCGCTGCAAACCGCCTGCGCGCAGCTCAAGGCGTGGCAACACGATGCGCTGACGCGCGACCTGACGCTGGCGGTGAACGACAGCGCCAGGCAATTCCGCCAGGGCGACTTCGTCGCGCAGGTGCAGAGCGTCCTGCTTGAAAGCGGGGCCAGGCCATCGTTGCTCAAGCTGGAACTGACCGAAAGCACCGTGCTGGAAAACGTCGAGAACACCATCGCCAGGATGCGCGAACTGAAATTGCTGGGCGTGAGCTTCTCGATGGACGACTTCGGCACCGGCTACTCCTCGCTGCAATACCTGAAACGCCTGCCGCTGGACCAGATCAAGATCGACCAGTCGTTCGTGCGCGACATCGCCAGCGACCACAACGACGCAGCCATCGTGCAGACCATCATCGCGATGACCGAGGCGTTGGGCCTGAACGTCATCGCCGAAGGCGTGGAGACCGAGGCGCAGCGCGAGTTTCTCGACAAGCGCGGCTGCCATGCCTTCCAGGGCTATTTGTTCGGCAAGCCGGTGCCGCCGGATCGATTCGAAGCCATGTTGCGCGGTGGAAAACAATCGCCCGCGCATAGCAGCGCGCTACCGTAAGCCGCCTCGCAATGCGCCGCCGCACTGACCGGCATGCCGAGCATTCTTTTCCGCATTTTTTCCCACACGATATTTTTCGCCCCGCCGCCGTTGGTCACGACGCGCTTCAGCGGCGGCGCGCCCAGTTCGGCAAGCCTGGCATAACCTGCGGCCTCGATACGCGCCAAACCTTGCAATAATCCGTGCAGAAATTCCGCGTCATTCGCCGCCTGTCCTGAGCCATCCTGAGGTATCGAAGGGCGAAGGGGGCGCGGCTCCAGCCGCGGTGCGAGTTTTGCATCGTTGATCGGGAAGCGTTCGCCGGGCTTGCTGAGCGGGTAATAATCCAGCGGGCTGTCGCGCAGCGGGTCGATTTGCGCGCTTAACGCGGCGAGTTGCGCGTCGTCGAAGAAATTCCGCAGCACGCCCGCGCCGGCATTCGACGCGCCGCCCGCCAGCCAGAGATCGCCATAGCGATGGCTGTACACGCCGTATTCCGGCGCGTCGATGCGTTTTTCCGAGAGTTGCTTGAGTGCCAGCGTGCTGCCGAGCGAAGTCACACCGATGCCGGGCTCGTCTACTCCGGCCGCGATGAAGGCGGCGGTGCTGTCGGTGGTTCCGGCATGAATGACGCATTGCGGATTGATGCCGAAGTGCGCGGCGATGTCCGGTTGAATGCATCCGATAATTTCGCCTGGGGCGAGCACCTCCGGCAGCAGATGGGAATACGGCAGGATCATCAGCCAATCTGGCCAGCACAGGTTTGCCACGTCGTAGCCGGTCTTCAGCGCGTTGTGGTAATCGCTGACGCCGGCCTTGCCGCTGAGCAGGGCGGTGAGCCAGTCGGCCTGGTGCAGGAAGCAGGCGGCGTGTTCGCTGCCGGACTGCTGCGTCAGCCACAGGAATTTGGCGAGGCCGGAGGTGGCGCTGCAAACGATATGGCCTTCAGGCGCGATGGCCTTGAGTTGTGCGGCTTGCGGCTGCGCGCGGCCATCGTTGTAGAGCAATGCAGGGGAGAGCGGGGCGAGGTTTTCGTCGCATAGCAGCACCGTGCCGGAGGTGCCGTCCATGGCGATGCCGCGCAAGCCCGCAGCGATGTCCTGCGGCAGCGCGCCCAGCAGAGTGTGCAGCGCGGCGCGCCAGTCCAGCGGGGTCTGATTGTTGGCATCCGGGTAGGCGACACGCCGTTCCCAGACGATGGCCCTATTCTCGCCGATGACGCAGGCGCGCGCGCCGGAAGTGCCGAAGTCGAGGCCGAGGTAATAGATGGCAATGTCTCCTCATTCCAATTCTATTTCAAAGATAAAATAACCTGGTAGGGGCGTGATTCATCACGCCCTGATCTATTCGCGTATCGGAAAGTAGGGTGGGCGCAGCCCACCAAAGCATCCGCGTGGGCTGCGCCCACCCTACAAAAGCCTGTTTTTAACCACGCACATTAGATTGCATACCGAACTGGCTCAGTTCGACGAACGGCGCAGGCTGCCAGCCGGGTTTGCGGTGCTCTGCTACCACGTTGGTGAATATCCCGCCGCGCACGTAAAACTTCGCGGTGAGGCGCATGAAGCGCGGCTGGGTGGCGGCGACCAGGTCGTCGAGGATGCGGTTGGTCACATCTTCGTGAAAATGCCCTTCATTGCGGAACGACCAGATGTACAGCTTGAGGCTTTTCAGTTCGATGCATTGCTGGTCGGCGATGTAATCCAGTATCAGCGTGGCAAAATCCGGCTGGCCGGTCTTGGGGCACAAGCAGGTGAATT
>JACRIU010000130.1 GCA_016235775.1 Hydrogenophilales bacterium | reverse complement strand
GTCATGGACTGGATCGCGCCGGTCACGGGCGCGTCGTTGTCCGAACCGAACAGCCACACCTCCCAGCCTTCGGCGAGTTTCGCTTGGGCCACGTCGGCGAAATATTCCGCCGGCCAGCGTTTGGCCGGACCGTACTCGGCGCCGGGGCACAGGCCCAGCACCGGCGCCGCCGGCAGGCTGCGGCCCAAGCGTGCCAGCGCCATGCGCGCCTTGTCCATGTCCGCGCGGATCCGCGGCGGGGAAATTTCCGGCAGCACCTCGCCCGGCGCAAGAGCCAGCGCGATGAAGCGGTCCACGGTACGCGGGAGTTTTTGTTTGTCGAGCGGGCGGATGTCGTTGAGCAGGCCGTAGCGCAGTTCACCCAAAAAACCGGTGCGCACCCGGGCACGCGCGGCATAAGGGACAATCGCAGACTTGAGCGAATTGGGCAGGACGATGGCGCGGTCGTAACCGCGCGCGCGCAGCTCGCGCCCGAGCCGCAAACGTTCGCCGAGCCGGAGCTCGCCGTGGCCGATGTCCATAGCGATCGCCTCGTCCACTTCCGGCATGCGTTGGAGCAGCGGCAGCGTCCAGCGCGGCGCGAGCACGTCGAGCGTTGAATCGGGATGACGCTGCTTGAGAACCTTGAACAGGCTTTGCGCCAGCACCATGTCGCCGACCCAGGCCGGGCCGACGACGAGAAAGCGTTGTGTCGTATCCGCCAAGCGCTGATTACAAAGTATCGAGCGGGCTGCGCACGCCCTTCCCGCCGCGATTGAGCACGTGCGTGTAAATCATCGTTGTCGAAACGTCGGAATGGCCGAGCAATTCCTGCACGGTGCGGATATCGTAACCGCCCAGCAACAGATGCGTGGCGAACGAATGGCGCAAGCTGTGCGGCGTCGCCGGTTTGGCGATCTTCGCATTGCGCACCGCCTGTTTCATGGCACGCTGGATGCCTTTCTCATCCACGTGGTGCCGACGCGTCGCCTCAGAGCGCGGGTCCTTCGAAAATTTGGCGGAAGGAAACACATACTGCCAGCCCCACTCGCGCCCGGCATTCGGATATTTCTTCGCCAGCGCAAATGGCAGATACACCTCGCCGAAACCGGCGGCGAGATCCTGTTGGTGCAGCTCCTTCACCCGGGTCAGATGACGCTTGAGCGGTTCAATCGCCGATTCGGGCAGCATCGTCACCCGATCCTTGGCGCCCTTGCCCTCCCGTACAACGATCTCGCGCTGCGTAAACTCCACGTCCTTCACGCGCAGGCGCACGGCTTCCATCAGCCGCAGGCCCGCTCCATACAGCAGGCTCGCGATCAGCCAATGGGTTCCCGACAACTGCTTCAGCACCGCCTGCACCTCGGCGACCGTCAGCACCACCGGCAAGCGCGTGGGCGCCTTGGCCTGCGTCACCTTGTCGAGCCACGGCAACTGTTGCTCCAGCACTTCGCGGTACAGAAACAGCAGCGCACTCTTGGCCTGATTCTGCGTTGAGGCCGACACCTTCCCCTTGACCGCCAGATGGGTCAGAAACGCCTCGACTTCCTGCGCACCCATGTCCTTCGGATGACGCTTGTCATGAAACCGGATGAAGCGTTTAATCCAGTCCACATAGGCCTGCTCGGTGCGAATGCTGTAGTGCTTCAGGCGCAGGCGGTCGCGTACCTGGTGGAGTAGCTTGGGTGGCTGGGGGTTGGGGCTTCTCTCTTCCATTTTTAGGGTGTTATTATTTTAAAAAACCTTTTAGGAACAATGGTCGTTTTATAATGAAAAAGATTATACACCTCGATGGTGTTTTTACACCCGAAATTTCGGGTGTCTACTTTTAGTTATACCTCGCAAAGACACTGAGCTATGGAATGGAAACAGAGTGAGTTCACGGTAACGGACAGACGCGAAGATCTGGATATTGAAACAATCCACAACTTCCTTCGCGAGTCGTACTGGGCAAAGGGAATCCCAAGGCCAATCATGGAAAAGGCTATAAGTAATTCGCTCTGCTTCGGCGTGTACCACAACTCAAATCAAGTCGGCTTTGGTCGCGCGGTCACCGATCACGCCACATTTGCCTACCTTGCCGACATTTTCGTGGTGCCAGCTTATCAGGGGCGCGGTCTCGGAAAGTGGTTGGTATCGTGCATACTTGCGCATCCTGAGCTCCAGGGTTTGCGCCGCTTATTGCTAGCCACACGTGATGCCAATAAGTTGTATCAACAAGCCGGGTTTGTGTCTCTGCGAAAACCCGATTGGTTCATGGAGATCAATGATCCAGACATCTATCAACGCGAGGTATAACACCGCGTTCAACACGGACCTTCGGGTCGCTCCGCGCCCCTCGGCCGGTTAACGCGAACGTTGGGCACTCAGGAGATATCCGTGACACCGGAACG
>JACRIU010000136.1 GCA_016235775.1 Hydrogenophilales bacterium | reverse complement strand
CCGCAAGCCGCCCGTGCTGGCCTTGATTGCCGCGTGTTTTTTGATGTCCGCCGCGCATGGCCCGTATTACAGCTTCTACTCGATTTATCTCGGCGATCACGGCTACAGCAAAAGCCATATCGGCTGGCTGTGGGCGCTGGGCGTGATCTGCGAGATCGGCGTGTTTCTCTATATCCCGCGCTTGTTCAAGCGCTATGCCTTGGAGTCGGTGCTGATGGCGAGCTTTGCGATCGGGGTCGTGCGCTTTTTGTTGATCGCCTGGGGCATCAAATTTCCCGAGCTGATAATTTTGGCGCAGGTGCTGCATGCCGCCACCTTCGGCGCCTATCACGCCGCCGCCGTGGCGCTGATCCATCGTACCTTCAAAGGCCGCCACCAGGCCAAGGGCCAAGCTTTTTATAACGGCATCTCGTTCGGCGCCGGCGGCGCATTGGGCAGCCTCTACGCCGGGCATGCCTGGGATAGCTTGGGTGCGAGCGGTACGTTTACGATCGCGGCGGGGTGCGCGCTGCTGGGGCTGGTGCTGCTGTTGTGGAAGCTGCCTCGGCAGGTTGAGCCTGACAATTAACCCAAGAAAAGCAGTTCAAACCGCCAAGTTCGCCAAGAAACACAATGGGGTGCTGATTCTTGCTTTTCTGCCATGCTTAACAATCGCTTAGACGCGGACGCGGCTGGCCGGGAAGCGGCGCCATCAGTTATAATTGCCCTTTTTCCCCGGTAGTTTGGTTATGAGCGGGCAAACGCTGTACGACAAATTATGGAATGCGCATGTGGTGAACGTCGAGAACGACGGCACCACGCTGCTGTATATCGATCGCCATCTGGTGCATGAAGTCACCAGCCCGCAGGCGTTCGAGGGCTTGCGCATGGCCGGACGCCAGCCTTGGCGTCTTTCCGCCAATCTGGCGGTCGCCGATCACAATGTCCCCACGACGAAACGCACGGAGGGCATTGCCGACCCGGTATCGCATCTGCAAGTGGAAACGCTGGACAAGAATTGCGATTACTTCGGCATTACCGAATTTAAGATGAACGATGTGCGCCAAGGCATTGTGCATGTGATCGGCCCGGAGCAGGGCGCGACCCTGCCGGGCATGACGCTGGTGTGCGGCGACTCGCATACCAGCACTCACGGCGCGTTTGCCGCGCTGGCTTTCGGCATCGGCACGTCCGAAGTCGAGCATGTGTTGGCGACGCAGTGTTTGCTCACCAAGAAAACCAAATCCATGCTGGTGAAAGTCGAGGGTGCGCTGCCCCCCGGCGTCACCGCGAAGGACGTCATTCTCGCCATCATCGGCAAAATCGGCACTGCCGGCGGCACGGGTTATGCCATCGAATTCGGCGGCGGCACGATTCGCGCCTTATCGATGGAAGGGCGCATGACGATCTGCAATATGGCGATCGAAGCCGGTGCGCGCGCCGGCATGGTGGCGGTGGACGAGCGCACCATCGACTATGTGAAGGGCCGTCCCTACGCGCCGCAGGGCGCACTGTGGGATCAGGCCGCCGCTTACTGGCGCACGCTGGTGAGCGATGCGGATGCCACATTCGATCGCGTGGTGGAAGTCGATGCGAGCACGCTCAAGCCGCACGTCACTTGGGGCACTTCGCCGGAGATGGTGGTGACGGTGGATGGCTGCGTGCCTGACCCCGCCAAAGAAAATGATCCGGTCAAGCGCGAGGGCATGCAGCGCGCCTTGCACTACATGGCCTTGCAAGCCAATACGCCGATCAAGCAGATCGCCATCGACAAGGTGTTTATCGGCTCCTGCACCAATTCGCGTATCGAGGATTTGCGCGCCGCGGCGCACGTGGCGCGGGGCAAGCACGTGGCAGGCAACGTCAAGTTGGCGATGGTGGTGCCCGGTTCCGGTTTGGTGAAACGCCAAGCGGAGCAGGAAGGGCTGGACAAGATTTTTCTCGCGGCCGGTTTTGAGTGGCGCGAGCCGGGCTGCTCGATGTGTCTGGCGATGAACGCCGATCGCCTGGAACCGGGCGAGCGTTGCGCGTCGACTTCGAATCGCAATTTCGAAGGCCGCCAGGGACCGGGCGGGCGTACGCATTTGGTGAGTCCGGCGATGGCCGCAGCCGCGGCGATTGCGGGACATTTTGTAGACGTGCGCGATGTGATGAATTCGCCGCAGAGCGCAGCGGCATAACTGAGAGAGGTCGATATGAAAAAAATTCTCGTGAGTATTTTGACCGTGCTGGCGCTCGGCGGCTTGAGCGCATGCAACACCGTTGAAGGCGTGGGCAAGGACATCAAAAAAGGCGGCGAGGCGATCGAAAAGGCGGCTAAGTAGTGGAGAAATTCACCACCCTGATTGGCTTGGCCGCGCCGCTGGATCGCGCCAACGTCGATACCGACGCGATCATTCCCAAGCAGTTTTTGAAGTCGATCAAGCGCACCGGCTTCGGCCCCAACTTGTTCGACGAATGGCGTTATCTCGATCACGGCGAGCCGGGCATGGATAACAGCCGGCGGCCGCTCAATCCGGAATTCGTGCTCAACCAGCCGCGCTATCACGGCGCGCAGGTATTGCTGGCGCGCGAAAACTTCGGCTGCGGTTCCAGCCGCGAGCATGCGCCGTGGGCGCTGGAAGATTACGGCTTTCGCGCCATCATCGCGCCGAGCTATGCCGATATCTTCTACAACAACTGTTTCAAGAACGGCTTGCTGCCCATCGTGCTGGATGCGGCGATCGTCGAGCAGTTGTTCAAGGAAGCCGCTGAGACCGTGGGTTACAAATTAACAGTCGATCTGCCGGCGCAAACGGTAACCACGCCGAGCGGTCAGTCGTTCGAATTCAAGGTGGACGAATTCCGCAAGTACTGTCTGCTGAATGGCTTGGACGATATCGGCCTGACCTTGTGCAATGTGGATAAGATCAAGGCTTATGAAGAGCGGCGCAAACTAGAAGCGCCGTGGATGTTTAGTTAATGCGTGAGGTGTCAGGCGTGAGGCGTTAGGCGGGTTGCCGCATTTACGCCTTACGCCTCTCACCTTACGCCTCACAGGAATTTGAAATGAAAATCGCAGTTTTGCCGGGTGACGGCATCGGCCCGGAGATCGTGGCGCAAGCGGTGAATGTGTTGAAATGCTTGGCTCAAGATGGTCTTAAAGTAGAAATGGAACAGGCGCCGATTGGCGGCGCGGGTTACGACGCGGCGGGCGATCCGCTGCCGGAAGCGACGCTGGCGCTGGCGAAGGCATCGGACGCCGTGCTGCTCGGCGCGGTGGGCGGGCCGCAGTATGACACCCTGCCGCGCGACAAGCGTCCGGAACGCGGCTTGCTGCGCATCCGCAAGGAAATGAATCTGTTCGCCAACCTGCGCCCCGCGCTGTTGTATCCGGAGCTGGCGAGCGCCTCGACCCTGCGCCCGGAAGTGGTGGCCGGGCTTGATCTGATGATCGTGCGCGAATTGACCGGCGATGTGTATTTCGGCCAGCCGCGCGGGATTGAAGTGAGAGGCGGTGAGCGCGTTGGCTTCAATACCATGCTCTATGCGGAATCCGAAGTGCGGCGCGTGGCGCATGTCGCCTTCGGCATCGCCATGAAGCGCGGCAAGAAACTGTGCTCGGTGGAAAAGGCCAATGTGCTGGAATGCTCCGAGCTGTGGAAGGAAGTGGTGATCGAGGTCGCCAAGGACTATCCCGAAGTAGCGTTGTCCCATATGTATGTGGATAACGCCGCGATGCAATTGGTGCGCAACCCCAAACAGTTCGACGTGATCGTCACCGGCAACATTTTCGGCGATATTCTTTCGGATGAGGCATCCATGCTCACCGGCTCCATCGGCATGCTCGCATCGGCTTCGCTGGATGCGAACAACAAGGGCCTGTACGAGCCGATTCATGGCAGCGCGCCGGACATCGCGGGCAAGAACGTAGCGAATCCGCTGGCGACGATTTTGTCGGTGGCGATGATGTTGCGCTACACCCTGAATCAGGAAGCGGCCGCGCAGCGCATCGAGAGCGCGGTGAAGAAAGTGTTGGCACAGAGCCTGCGCACGGCGGATATCTATACGGATGGCACGAAGAACGTGTCATGCAGCGAAATGGGCGAGGCCGTAGTGGCAGCGCTGTAAAAGAATTCATAACGAGGACGAGAACAAAATGTTAAGAGTGGGTTTGATCGGTTGGCGCGGCATGGTGGGCTCGGTGCTGATGCAGCGCATGCGCGAAGAAAAAGATTTTGATGTGATCGAGCCGGTGTTCTTCACCACGTCGAATCCCGGCGGCAAAGGTCCGGCCATTGGCAAGGATGTGCCTCCGCTAAAGGATGCGGCCAACATCGATGAGCTCAAGTCGATGGATGCCATCATCACCTGCCAGGGCGGCGACTACACCAAGGAGGTGTATCCCAAGCTGCGCGCTGCGGGCTGGAACGGATATTGGATCGACGCCGCTTCTACCTTGCGCATGAAGGATGAGGCGATCATTATCCTCGACCCCGTCAACAAGAACGTGATCAAGGACGGCCTCGCAAAGGGCGTAAAAACCTATGTCGGCGGCAACTGCACCGTGTCATTGATGCTGATGGCCATCGGCGGCTTGTTCGACAAAGGCTTGATCGAGTGGATCAGTCCCATGACCTATCAGGCGGCATCCGGCGCCGGTGCGCGCAATATGCGTGAACTCATCCAGCAGATGGGCGCGGTGAACAGCGAGGTGAAAGCGTTGCTGGATGATCCCGCCTCGGCGATTCTGGAGATCGACAGGCAAGTGGCGGACTTCATCCGTTCGGACAATTATCCGCTGGATGCCTGGCCGGTGCCTTTGGCTGGCTCCTTGATTCCGTGGATTGACGTGCAGCTCGAATCCGGGCAAAGCAAGGAAGAATGGAAGGCGCAAGTCGAGTGCAACAAGATTCTCGGCCGTTCCGCCAACCAGGTGCCGATCGATGGCTTATGCGTGCGCGTCGGCGCCATGCGTTGCCATAGCCAGGCACTAACCATCAAGCTGACCAAGGATGTGCCGCTGGATGATATCCACGGCATCATCGCTGCGCATAATGCTTGGGTGAAAGTAGTGCCGAATGACCGCCAGATCACCATGGAGCAGCTGACCCCCGCTGCCGTCACCGGTACGCTCACCGTGCCCGTGGGCCGCATGCGCAAGCTCAACATGGGTCCGCAGTACCTGTCCGCCTTCACGGTCGGCGACCAGTTGCTGTGGGGCGCGGCCGAGCCGCTGCGCCGCATGCTGCGCATTTTGCTAGAGAAATAACTGGAAGTTGTAGGGGTCGGGCATGCCCGACCCGCTTCCGATACCGGGCGAGGCATGCCTCGCCCCTACCGCCAGGCGGAATTATCCGTCTGGCGTTTTCATTTCGAGGTGCACACGAATGGCTGATACTTTTAACGTTTGCGTGGTCGCGCCGGCCACGCTGCTAGGCGAAACCCTGTTGGAAATCTTGGAAGCGCGGGCTTTTCCGATCGGCGAATTGCATGTGGCGGGAATGGTCGATGCGGATGAAGAGACGATATCCTTTCAGGGTGAGGATCACACCATCCAGGATTTGGATAAATTCGATTTCAGCAAGTGCGACTTAGCGTTTTTTTGCGGCGACCGCGCATTGTCCGAAGAATACGCGCCGCAGGCCGCAGACGCGGGTGCGGTGGTGATCGACGACAGCGACGCATTCCGCCACGATCCGGAAGTGCCTTTGGTGGTGCCTGAAGTGAATATTGAAGAACTCGCGAATTATGAGATGCGGCGCATCGTCGCCAATCCTAACAGTTGCGTCATCATCATGGCCTTGGCGCTGAAGCCGATTTTAGACGCGGCGGGCTTAAGTCGGATCAATGCCGTGTCGTTACAGTCAGTGTCAGGCGTTGGCCGGGCGGCGGTGCAGGAATTGGCGCAACAGTCGATTGCGCTGTTCAATCAAAAACCGATGGACATTGAAGTGTTCCCCAAGCAAATTGCCTTCAACCTATTACCGCTCATTGGCGGCGTGGACGATGCGGGCATCAGCGGCGAGGAAGCCAAAATCATGGGGGAGTTGAAGCGAGTGTTGCAAAATCCCGACATGGGGGTGAACGTGACTTCGGTACGCGTGCCGGTGTTCTACGGCCATTCGGTCGCGCTGCATATCGAAACCGAGCGCAAGCTCAGCCGCGAAGCAGCGTGCCAAGTGCTCGAATCCGCGCCAGGGGTGGTGTTTTTTGCCGGGGACGAGGGGGTGGGTTATCCCACTCCCCTGGTCGAGGCGGCGGCAAATGACCCGGTTTTTGTCGGGCGTATCCGGGAAGACCAATCCCATGAGCTTGGCTTGGATATGTGGGCCGTAGCGGACAACATGCGAAAGGGCGGGGCGCTTAATATGGTCCAGATAGCCGAAAATTTAGTTGAAAAATATCTAGGTTGAACGATAATGTAATGTGCAATCTCAGCTTGCATCTCTAACTATATGATGTTAAGTTGGTTATCCATGCTTAATAAAGTCATGAGGGTGGCATGAAACGCAAGAACTTATTCAATGCATTGCTAATCGCGGGCCTATTGGTTGCTGCGCCTTTAACCGTTGACGCAGCCGGCTTGGGGAAATTAAAAGTTATTTCCGCGCTGGGGCAGCCTCTGCGCGCTGAAATAGACCTGATTTCCGTGCCCAAGGACGAGATTGACCTGGTCACCGCGCGCATCGCCACGCCCGATGCCTACAAGCAAGCCAAGGTTGAACGTCAAGAAGGCTTGACCAATGTGCGTTTCAGTGTGGCCAAGCGCCCGAATGGCGAACCCTATCTGCTCATTTCCTCCATTCAAGCTTTTAATGAGCCGTTTCTCGATCTATTGATTCAACTCGATTGGCCGTCTGGCCGCCTCTTGCGCGAATACACCATTCTGCTTGATCCGCCTGGATTCCAAGAGAAGCCGGTGGCGCCCGCGGTAAGCGCGCCGGTAGCCAAGGCCGAACCGGCCGTAAAACCGGCTCCCGCGCCGGTAGCCGAGAAGCCCATCGCTAAAGACGAGCCCGCGCACGCCGCACCGCCGGCCGAGCCAGCTAAAGTTGAAAAGAAAGCAAAGCCGGAAAAACCCGCAAAAGCCGAGCCAGTAAAACCTGAGAAAGTAGCGCCCGAGAAAAAGGCCGCCGAGAAGCCAAAAGACAAAAAACCCGCCAAGCCCGAACCCATCATCAAGGCTGAGCCGACGCCGCCGCCCCGGCAGTTGACGCCGGCCGAGCAGACCTTCCCCCGTTTTGAAGGCGATCGGGAATTGCCTCCCGCAGCGGAGCCGGCGGTTGCGCAAGCGGCGCCGATCACGCCGTCGCCGGTCGTCGCGGCTAAGCCCGCACGACAAGAGCACAGCGTCAAGAAAGGCGATTCGCTGTCGAAGATCGCGCGCGAAATGAAGCCGGAAGGCTATAGCCTTGAACAGATGATGGTCGCGCTGTATGAAAGCAACAAAAATGCTTTCGACGGCAACAACATGAACCGCCTGAAGACCGGTCAAATTCTGCGCGCGCCGGAGAAAGTGCAGCTAGACAGCACGGCCCAATCCGCCGCCGCCAAGGAAATCAAGGCGCATGCCGCGGATTGGAACGCTTATCGGCAGAAGCTGGCGGGCGCGGTGGCCGAACAGCCGCCGGCAAAAGAAGAAGCGAAACCCGAAGCTGCCGGCAAGATCACCGCCAAGGCCGAGGACAAGGCAGCCAAGCCGCAAGAACCGGCGAAAGACGTGCTCAAGCTATCCAAGGGCGAGACCGCCGATAAAGGCAAGGGCGCGGGTGCGGCAGGCAAAGGCGCCGGCGCAGCCGAGACTCGTGCGTTGCAAGAAAAATTGACGGCTGCCCAAGATGATGCGGTCGCCAAGGAAAAAGCCCTCAAGGAAGCCAGTTCGCGCATCTCCGACCTGGAGAAAAACGTCAAGGAAATGCAGGCACTGCTTGAGCTTAAGAACAAGCAAATGGCCGATCTGGAAAAGCAAGCCAAGGCAAAACCGATCGCGCCGCCAGTGGTGGCAAAAGCAGAACCACCTAAGCCTGAACCGGCAAAGGTAGAGCCGCCCAAGCCCGAAGTTAAACCGGAGCCGGTGAAAGAAGCTGCCGCGCCGGAAAAGCCAGCCGAGCCTTTGGTGAAAGCGGTTCCCGAACAAGTCAAGCCGGAAGAAGTGAAACCGGCGCCTAAGCCCAAGGTAAAACCCGTGCCGCCGCCCGAGCCGGAAATTTCCTTCATGGATACCGTGATGGGCAATCCGCTGTATATGGGCGGTGGCGCGGCCGCGGTGGTGGGCGGCTTGTTCGCGGGTCTGTGGGCGCTCGGACGCCGCCGCAAGAAGAGCTTGGCGAGTTTCGAAGACAGCATCATGACCGGCGGCGGCGATCTGAAGACCAATACCGTCTTTGGCAATACCGCAGGCGGACAAATCGATACCGGCGACACTTCGTTCCTGACCGACTTTAGTCAAGCCGGCATGGGCGCGATCGATACCAACGATGTCGATCCGATTGCCGAGGCCGAGGTGTATATGGCTTACGGCCGCGACGCTCAAGCGGAAGAGATCCTGAAAGAAGCCATGAGCAAGGATCCGAACCGCCACGAGATTCAACTCAAGTTGTTGGAAATCTATGCCGGCCGCAAAAATACCGGCGCGTTTGAAACCTTGGCCGGCGAGTTGTATGCCGCCACCAGCGGCCAAGGCCCGGTATGGGAAAAAGCCGCCGAATTCGGTCGCGGCCTCGATGCCGCGAATCCGCTTTACGCCGCACCGGAAGGCAAAGGCGAGGGTGGCGGCATGGCAGCCGCTGCTGCAGGAGTTGCGGTAGCCGCAGCAACGGTCGCGCCAGACCTCGATTTCAGCCTCGATCTGGATACCCAAGGCGGCGTAACTGGGGCCATGGCGGCGAATGAAGCCGTCGAGACGCCGCCGGAAGCCACGGCTGAAGCCGAAGAGAGCATGGGCGATACCCTCGACTTCAATTTGGATACCGTCGCCGGCTTGGCCGCCGAACCTCCGGCCTCGGAAGAAACACAAGAGATGGCGGCGCTCGATTTCAATCTCGACACCATCATCCCACAAGCGGTAGAGAAACAAGCCGAAGCCCCAGCCGCTTCTGTCGATTTGGGTGGGGATACCTTGACGTTCGACTTGCCGGAAATGGAATTGGAAGTTTCGCCAGAAGCGGCCCAACCTGCGGCATTGAAGCCCGAGGAAGATACACTCGCGCTCGATTTCGACTTCAATCTCGAACCAGAAACCGCACTCGCAACGACCGAGCAGCTTGCAGCCGAAGCCCCCATGATGCCTGATCTGGATTTGTCAGGGATTAATTTAGACTTGGGGGAAACCACCGCATTGTCCGCAGCTGATATGGGTGGGTCGGCATTGGAAGAAGCCACCACCTTGGCGGGAGACAGCACCGTCTGGGAGGAGGCTTCCACCAAGCTTGATCTAGCGCGCGCCTATCTGGAAATGGGCGATAAAGAGGGCGCCCGCGAAATTTTGCAAGAAGTGGTTGCCGAAGGCGGACCGGATCAGCAGGAAGACGCGAAAAAGTTGCTTGCCACCCTTTCCTGATATACTTTTTTCACGCTAACCGGGGCCGCTTAAAGCGGCCCCGCGCGTTTTGGGACTTTGATTCTTGGTATTTCATCCAACCGCCTTGTTGCTAGCCTGGGTCGCATTTGCGGTGGCGATCCCCTGGCTTGACGTCCCCGTTCTGGGGATGGCGAGCGCATTGCTGGTGTTAGGGGTGTGGATGGGCGGTGTTACAGCCTGCTGGCGCTTGGTGCGCCGCACACGCGTTTTATTGATTGCATTGGTCGTGCTGTATGCATTTGCGACACCCGGCGCGCCGCTCCTTGCCGCGTGGGAGGCGCCAACGCAAGAAGGTTTATTGGCCGGAGCGCTGCAAGCCTGGCGCTTGTTGCTGATGATCGCGGCGCTGGCGTTGCTGCTGGTCCGTTTAAGCCGCGAGCAATTGCTGGCGGGCATCTATGGCCTGTTGGCCCCGGCTAAGCCGCTGGGTTTACCGCTGGAGCGGATCGCGGTCAGGCTCTGGTTGACCCTGCACTATGCGGAAGCCGGGCTGCATGGCAACTCCTTGAGAGAACGCTGGGAAACGGCAATGTCCCTACCCCATGCGCCCGCTTCGAGCATTTTGCTGGAGATACCGGCATTTGCCATGCGCGATCTGCTATTCCTTGTCGGATTTGCCAGTCTCCTGCTGGGCGCGCTGTTATGGTGAGAGTCGCGCTCGGCTTGGAATACGACGGCAGCCGCTTTTGCGGTTGGCAAACGCAGCCCAATGCCTGCGCGATTCAGGATGCGCTCGAAGTCGCATTGTCGGAGATTGCCAGTGAGCCGATTAACACGGCCAGCGCCGGGCGTACCGACACCGGGGTGCACGCGCTGGCGCAGGTGGTGCACTTCGATACCCAGGCGCTGCGCCCGGAGACCGCTTGGGTGCGTGGCGTGAATGCGCTGCTGCCACCGGCCGTGTCGGTGCGCTGGGCGCGCGAAGTGTCGCCGGAATTTCATGCGCGTTTCTCGGCACAAGCCCGGCGCTATCGTTATGTGCTGCTTAATCGGCCGGTGAGGCCGGGCTTGGCGGCGGGGCGGGTCGGTTGGTTTCACGCGCCGCTCGATCTGGAGGCGATGCAATGCGCCGCCAACCAATTGCTGGGCGAGCATGATTTCAGCGCCTTCCGCGCCGCCGAATGCCAGGCAAAAACGCCTGTGCGCACGCTGAGCGAACTCAATATCCGGCGCGTGAACGATCTGCTGGTATTCGATTTGCGCGCCAATGCCTTCCTGCATCACATGGTGCGCAACATCATCGGCGGCCTGGTCTATGTGGGCAGGGGTAAGTACCCGCCGATGTGGATGGGGGAGATACTTGCCGGGCGCGACCGCAAACTCGCCGCGCCGACTTTCGCACCGGATGGCCTATATCTGAGCGGAGTGGAATATCCACCACAATGGGCCATTCCCGCTTCCGACGATATGATGATTGAAGAATTGTTGGGTTAATTCGTGAACATTCGTGTTAATTCGTGGCTAAAAAAGTAGTTATGCAAACCATGATTAGAGTAAAAATCTGCGGCATCACCCGTGTAGAAGATGGCCTCGCCTGTGCCCAGCTCGGCGCGGATGCGATCGGCCTGGTGTTCTATGCGCCCAGCCCGCGTCATGTCTGCGTGGAGCAGGCGCGGGCCATCATGGCCGCCTTGCCGCCGTTTATCACCACGGTAGGCTTGTTCGTGGATGCCGATGCCCCTGAAGTCAGCGCCGTGCTGGAACAGTTGCCGCTGGATTTGCTGCAATTCCATGGCAACGAAAACCCCGATTATTGCCAAGGCTTCAACCGTCCCTATCTGAAGGCGGTGCGCGTAAAGCCGGGGGTGGATTTGGTACAATACGCGGCTCGATATGCCCAGGCTAAAGGCTTGCTGTTGGATGCGCATGTGGAGGGCATCGCCGGCGGCACCGGCCAAGCCTTCGATTGGAATTTGATCCCCGCACATTTGCCGATGCCGGTGGTGTTATCCGGCGGGCTCGATCCGGCCAATGTGACGCAAGCGATTAAACGAGTGCAACCCGCCGCGGTGGATGTCTCCAGCGGCGTGGAGGCGGCAAAAGGAATCAAGGACGCGGCCAAGATCGCCGCGTTCATGCAAGGAGTACGCAATGCGAGCTTATGACCTGCCCGACGCGCGCGGCCATTTTGGGCCTTACGGTGGCGTATTCGTGGCCGAGACCCTGATGCAGGCGCTGGAAGAACTCAAGCAGGCCTACGAGAAATACCGTTTCGATCCGGAATTTCAGGCCGAATTCACCTACGACCTCAAGCACTATGTAGGCCGCGCTAGCCCGATTTATTTTGCCAAGCGCTGGTCCGATCATTTGGACGGCGCGCGCATCTACCTCAAGCGCGAAGACCTCAACCACACCGGCGCGCACAAGATCAACAACACCATCGGCCAAGCGCTGCTCGCCAAGCGTATGGGCAAAAAGCGCGTGATCGCCGAAACCGGCGCCGGCCAGCATGGCGTGGCGACGGCGACGGTGGCGGCGCGTCTCGGCATGGAATGCGTGGTGTACATGGGCTCGGAAGACGTGAAGCGGCAATCGCCCAACGTCTACCGCATGAAAATGCTCGGCGCGACCGTAGTGCCGGTGGAATCCGGCTCCAAGACGCTGAAAGATGCCTTGAACGAAGCCATGCGCGACTGGGTGACCAATGTCGATAGCACTTTCTACATCATCGGCACCGTGGCCGGCCCACATCCCTATCCGATGATGGTGCGCGATTTTCAAGCCGTGATCGGCTATGAGGCAAAAGAGCAAATGCCGCAGCAT
>JACRIU010000138.1 GCA_016235775.1 Hydrogenophilales bacterium | reverse complement strand
GCGCCATCATAAAAATGGCGCCTTCGACGAGCCGCCAATTTATGGCGCGTCAGTTTTGATTTAAACCAAGAATCTTCGAATGCCTGCCCGGAGTCGAGGTTGCATGAAGACTCAATTACGTGCCATTTTCAGGACAGAGGGTTTTGACGGGCCACTTTTCGGGCGCCCCATTCCGCCTGGAGTTTTCACACGGCCTCAGTCGAAAGCAGCCTTTCAAATCCGGTCAAGGTCCGCTGCCTTTGCAATCCCTGTCGTCGAACGAGCAGCTATCGGCCTGGATATGCCCCTTGTAATGATCCTCAAACGCGCGGCAGATGTCCGGCTTGAAAAGCCACTGATGGTCGGGCGTGGTGAAACGCTTCGCGTCTATCGGAAATTCCTGCTCCTGGTAAACCTCGACGATCTGCACCTCGTCGGGTTTTATACCGTTCCGGTGCAGGTATTCCACCAAGCCGCAAATCGTGTCCGAAAGATAGGAGTTATATTCCTCGCTCCCTTCGAATATGCGAACCCTGGCTTCATAGGTGTATGGCAGGCTCTTGTCGTATTTTGATTTCGGACCCAGTATTTTCTCGATCAAACCCATGGCAACCCCCCTTTGAGACAACTATATCACCAATGCAGCGCGCGGAATTGCGCGGTCTTTTTCAGTTGATGATGCTGCATGCGGCTCACCACGCTGTCCAGCACATCCAGCGCGTGGAAGATATACGGCCCTTTGTTGAGCATCACGCACTCGGCGCGTTCCGCCATCGCGGCATCGGTGATTTCGGCGCGCGACGGGATGTCCTGCTTGACCATGTTCTCCAGCACCTGCGTCGCCCAGATCACCGGCACATGCGCCGCTTCGCACAGCCACAGGATTTCTTCCTGGATTTCCGCGAGCCGGTCGTAGCCGATTTCCACCGCCAGGTCGCCGCGCGCGATCATCACGCCGAACGGATGTCGCCCGGCGCCGTGGATGATGATTTCCGGCAGGTTTCTGACCCCGGCAGGCGTTTCGATTTTGGCGACGATACCCATGTCCTGCTTGCCGCGCGCCTGCAACTCGGCGCTCAGCTTATCCATATCCTCCGCGCTTTGCACGAAGGAAAGCCCGACGATGTCGGCGATCTCCACGGCGCAATCCAGCGCGTTCAGGTCGTCGTCATTCAGGATCGGCAGCACGATCTTGCTGTCGGGGAAGTTGAGCCCTTTCTCCGCGCCGATGATTTCGCCCTGCTGGCGCGCATGCGTGATGCGCAACCATGCGCCCCGCTCGTCCAGCTTTTCGATGACCGCGCCGATGCGCCCGTCGTCGATCCACACCTTGTGCTCGGCCTTGAGAAAATCGAACACCCCGGCCTCGCTGCACGCAATATGCGCCGGTTTGATCACCTTTCCGGCGGCATTGCGCTTTTCCGGCTTGCCCGCGATATCCTCGCGCGTCAGCAGCAACAGGTCATCCTGAAACACGCGAATCTTCGCCGCCGTGGGGATGAAATCGCCGCTCAATGCCGTGGCGCCGGCGCCCTTGTTGCGTTTGGCCTGATGCCGCAAAGTAGTGCCAGGCGCGATATACGCGCCCGCCTCGCAGGTGGCCAGCGCTTCGATGGGCGACAGCCGCTCCGCAACCAGCAGGCGGCGCTCGCGCTCGCGCAAATCCTGAAACAGGATGCTGTCGCCCGCCTTGATTTTGTCCAGCCACGCGGCGGGAACGCTGAGGCGCGCCGGAACGCGCTGGCCGATTTTATTGACCGCCGCGCCGCAGCCGGGCGCGCCGGACGCATCGAGAATCACCTGGCCGGGCTGCACTACACGGCCGCGCTCGTCGCGTTTGACCGCGAGATGCAGCACGGCATGGCCGGCAGCCACGGATGCGGTGCGCAATTTGGGCCCGGCCATGTCCATCATGATTTTGCACGGATGCCCGGTTTCGTGCTCCGCGCGGCGCACATGCTCGGCCATCTTGCGCCATGCGACATCGTTATCGTGGGCGCACTTGATGCGCGCGCAATCCATGCCGCGCACCAGCAGGTCGCGCACATACAGGTATTCATCGGCCGCCTCGCCCGGCAGCGTCACCATGAAGCGCGTCCAGCGTTTTTGCGGGGCATCACCCAGCAACATGCTGGTGTGCCGTTTCAACAGCGCCTGATCGCGCCCGATAGCGCGCGCCGAATTGGGAATGCGTCGCGATGGGCGCGCCTCGCCGACGATATGTTGCAATACATGAATCACCGAATCCAGCGTCAGCAGCACATGCGCCTCGCAGCGCCCCAGCGATGACAAACCGAGCATGGCGAGCTGTTGCTGCAAGGCGCGCAGATCGTGGCGGCGCAAGCCGACATATGCGGCCAGATTGGTCGCGCTGGGAATGAAGGTGCGGTTTTTCAAATGCGGCCGCCACTTGCGCAGCAAGGTCTGCCGGGTTTCTTTCACCGCGGCGCGCAGCGCCTGCACCGCTTCCAGCAGTTCCCGCAGATTAAATGACGCTCTTGTGTAGACCATAGAAATCCTTTACATAACCGGTTGAATCGTGCGCATAGCGCACGCTACTCTGTCATCTGTCCTCTGTCCTCTGTCGTCTGGCGCGCCACTTCCATATCACCGCCACCCGCCACGCCACGCGCACTGCAACATATCCGGTGATCGCCAGACCCACAGCGAGCAGCGGCAAGCCGATAAGGAACGGTTGGCCCAGCATCACCAGCCAGTCCCACAATTCGCTCATCAGATTATGCCAATGCAGCTCTGGAAATGAGGGTTGCGCCACCACACCGCTGTTTGCACCGCCCGCTTTCACGCCGAGTTCATAAGCTACCAGGTACAGCGGCACGATCGTGAACGGGTTGGTGTAAAGCGTGGTAATTACTGCTACCGGCAAATTGACGCGCAGCAGCACCGCCAGCAGCGCGGCAAGGATCATTTGCAGCGGGCCGGGAATCAGCCCGCAAAATAATCCCACCGCCACGCCGCCCGCCACTGAGCGGCGGTGCAAATGCCACAGGTTGGGATGGTGCAACCAACTGCCGAACGGCTTGAGCCAATGATAGCTTATCACCTTGTCGTGGTGCGGCAGGAATTTGCGGAAGAATTTGCGCATGGCTCTATTCTAGTAGGTTAATCTGTACGCATGGTTATCTTCGCCATTTTCTTTGCCCTGGGCGTGTGGCTGCTGCAACAGCAGGCCGCGCTGCCGGATTTCGCCTGGGCGTGGCTGCTGCCCGGCATTCCACTCGCGCTGATGATCCCAACCGGGATGTCAGTCCCGCGTGTTGCACGCACGGCATTGATCGCCGCTTTCGCCTGCGGGCTCGGTTTCTATCACGCCGCATGGCAAGGCGAACAGCGCCTTGCCATTACGCTGCCGGATGAATGGCAGGGACGCGACATCGAGGTGATCGGCGTGGTCGCCGAACTGCCGCGCAACCACGAACAAGGCTTGCGCTTCAACTTCGATGTCGAAAAAATACTCACGCCGCAAGCCAGCGTGCCGCAACATATTTACCTCAGCACCTATTTCGACAAGCAGGCAAAACCGCTTGCGCTAAAAGCCGGAGAACGCTGGCAACTCACGTTGCGCCTCAAGCAACCGCATGGCGGCAGCAACCCGCACGGCTTCGATTTTGAATTGTGGGCGCTGGAGAACAATGTGCGCGCGGTCGGGTATGTGAATAACCGGGGCGATAATGTCAGGCTCGACAATCTGTCCGACGGCTTCAACCATCGCATCGAAACATGGCGCGAAGCCGTGCGCGACAAGTTCAACGCCACGCTCGGTAACGCTCCATACTCTGGCGTATTGAGTGCGCTGGCCATCGGCGATCAGAGCAGCATCCCGCAAGCGCAGTGGCAGGTATTCACGCGCACCGGCGTGAATCACCTGATGAGCATCTCCGGGCTGCACATCACCATGCTGGCGAGCTTCGGCTTCGCCCTTACCTACTGGCTGTGGCGGCGCAGCACGCGGCTTACTTTATTCCTGCCCGCGCGCAAAGCCGCTGCGCTGATCGCATTGCTGGTGGCGACGGGCTACGCGCTGTTGTCCGGTTTCGCCGTGCCGGCGCAACGCACCGTTTATATGGTCGGCGCAGTGGCCGCCGCGTTGTGGCTGAACCGCAATTTTTCGCTCGGGCAAATCCTCGGCATCGCGCTGCTCGGCGTGCTGATCCCCGACCCTTGGGCGGTATTGTCGCCGGGCTTCTGGCTGTCGTTCGGCGCGGTATCGCTGATCCTGTATGTATCGGCGCATCGCCTGGGAAAGGCTAACTGGCTGATGGAATACGCCAACGTGCAATGGGCGATGACCATCGGCCTGACACCGCTGCTGCTGGGGCTGTTCCAGCAAGCCTCGCTGGTTTCGCCGATCGCCAACGCCGTCGCGATCCCGCTGGTGAGCCTGATCGTCGTGCCGCTCACGCTGCTCGGCGCGGCATTGCCGGTTGATATGCCATTGTGGCTGGCGCACATCGCGATGGGCTGGACGATGGCGCTGCTGGAATGGCTGAACGGCTTGCCGCAGGCGGTGTGGACGCAACACGCTCCGCCCGCGTGGAGCATCGCCGTCGCCATGTTGGGCGCGTTGTGGATACTGCTGCCGCGCGGTTTTCCGGCGCGCTGGCTGGGGTTTATATTATTGCTGCCGATGTTTCTGAACACGCCGCAACCGCCCGCGCCAGGCTCGGTACGTCTGATCATTTTCGATGTCGGGCAAGGCCTGGCGGTCGCCGCGCAAACCCGGCATCACGCGCTGCTCTACGACACCGGCCCGGATTTCAGCAATGACGCGGACAGCGGCAACCGCATCCTGATTCCCAGCTTGCGCGCGCTCGGCATCGGCGAACTGGATGGGCTGATCCTCACGCACGACGACAGCGATCACACCGGTGGCGCCGCTTCGGTGATGCAGGCCATGCCGATCGACCGGCTCTCCTCTTCACTGCCCGATGGACACCCGCTGTTGCAACAGGCAACCCGCGCACAACGCTGCGTGGACGGGCAATCATGGCAATGGGACGGCGTAAATTTCGATATGCTGCATCCCGATGCGGCCAGCTACGCCGACGCAAAGATCAGCGACAACAACCGGGGCTGCGTGTTGCGCATCAGCGTCGGCGATCAACATG
>JACRIU010000129.1 GCA_016235775.1 Hydrogenophilales bacterium | reverse complement strand
GGCAATACGCCCTAATATGGCATACGCCCTGATTGTGATGGGGCGAATGCCTTTGGGCGTATTGCCATACGCCCCTACAATACCATTTGCCCCAAATTGAGAGGTTAATATGAGCAAACAAATACAGGAAGCCTACATCGTCGCCGCAACGCGCACGCCGGTCGGCAAGGCGCCGCGCGGGATGTTCCGCAACACTCGTCCCGACGACTTGCTGGCGCACGTCATTAAAGCCGCGATGGCGCAGGCGCCCGATCTCGATCCGGCTGCGATAGCCGATGTGATTGTCGGCTGCGCGATGCCGGAAGCCGAGCAGGGCATGAACGTGGCGCGCATTGGCTTGTTGCTGGCCGGGCTACCCAACAGCGTGCCGGGGGTTACGGTGAATCGCTTCTGCTCGTCCGGCTTGCAGGCGGTGGCGATGGCAGCGGATCGCATCCGGCTTGGCGAGGCGGAGGTGATGGTCGCCGCCGGGGTCGAGAGCATGAGCATGGTGCCGATGATGGGCAACAAGATCGCGATGAATCCGCAAATCTTTGCGCATGATGAAAATATCGCCATCGCTTATGGCATGGGCATTACTGCCGAGAAGGTCGCCGAGCGTTGGGGCGTGTCGCGCGAGGCGCAGGATGAATTTGCTTTGCAGAGCCATCATCGTGCGGTGCGCGCCACTGCGGCGGGCGAATTCAATGCCGAGATTACGCCCTTCACCATCGAGGATCATCTGCCGGATATGAACTCGCGCGAAGTGCGGATTGCGCGACGCGAAGTGAAAGACGACGAAGGCGCGCGCGCCGATAGTTCGCTGGAAGCGCTGGCCAAACTCAGGCCGGTGTTCGCGCAGAAGGGCTCGGTCACGGCGGGCAACAGCTCGCAGATGTCGGACGGCGCGGGCGCGGTGCTGCTGGTCAGCGAAGTCGCGCTGAAACGCTACAACCTTACCCCTATTGCGCGCTTCGTCGGCTACTCGGTCGCCGGTGTGCCGCCGGAAATCATGGGCATCGGCCCGAAAGAAGCGATTCCGCGCGTGTTGCGCCAGACCGGTTTGAGTTTGCAGGACATGGATTGGATCGAGCTCAACGAAGCCTTTGCCGCGCAATCGCTGGCGGTGATCCAGGACGTCGGGCTGGATAGGGCTAAGGTCAACCCATTAGGCGGCGCAATTGCGCTCGGCCATCCGCTCGGCGCAACCGGCGCGATCCGCACCGCCACGCTGCTGCACGGCCTGCGCCGCCGCAAGCTGAAATACGGCATGGTGACGATGTGCATCGGCACCGGCATGGGCGCGGCGGGAATTTTCGAAGCGCTGTAGGGTGGCGGCCATGACACGGCGTTGCGAAGCATCCGGGGCGGGAATGGCCGCCTCACACCCGCTCCCGCAAACGGCTGGCTTCGCCATAACCAGCGACTTGGCGAGCGTAGTTGGCTCGCCTAGTCGAATGGCTAGTTGTTCCACCAGTAACGTGTCGCGGGATGTGCATTCCATGCACCAGACCGCTGCCAGCCAATTAGCGCACCCAGCCTCATCGGCAGCAACGCTGAATGGCGATTGTCACTCTGCCTTGCTGGATCGTGCCGCGCTGCAACACGCGATGCAGGCGCAAGGCGAGGAGTGGCATAGCTTGGTGACGGAGCGTTGCCCGCATCTGTTCGCCGATGTCCCGGTGTTTATCAGCGCCACACAGTTGCGACAGATGCGAGCGGTGATTGAGGCGGTAGAGCGGGTGGTGGCCTTGCCGGGGTGGAGTGACAAGGTGCGTGAGCCGGGCAGTGCCGCCAAAGGCGTATTTTTCGGCTACGACTTCCATCTCAACGAGCAGGGCGCACATCTCATCGAAATCAACACCAATGCGGGCGGCGGATTCTTGAATGCGCTGCTGCTCGACAGCCAGCGCGAGGCCGGGTTGCCGGGCGCGCCGGTAGCCGAAGCAAATTTCGAGCAAGCTTTCCTCGATATGTTCCGCAACGAGTGGCGGTTGGCGAGCGGCGATGTGCCGCTCAACAGTATCGCCATCGTGGACGAGCAGCCGGAAGGGCAATATTTGTATGCCGAATTTCTTTTGGCAAAAAACTTGTTCGGGCGTGCCGGTATTGCGGCGCACATCGCCGACCCTGCCGCGCTGCAAGCCCGCGACGATGGCTTGTACCTTGATTTGCCTGAGGGCGGGCAGAAAATTGATCTGGTGTATAACCGCCTCACGGATTTTTCCTTGCAACGACATTCCGCATTGCGGCAGTCGTGCCTGGACGGGCGCGTGGTGCTGACCCCTGACCCCGTACACTATGCACGCTATGCCGACAAGCGCAATTTGGCGCGGCTGACTGATGTGGCTGGGCTGCGCTCACTCGGCGCAAGCGAAGCCGACATCGTCACCTTGCAAGCGGGTATTCCGCGCGCACTCGTTGTGCAGCCGGACATGGAAGCCATGCTGTGGGCGGAGCGCAAGCAATGGTTCTTCAAGCCAAACAGCGGATACGGCAGCAAAGGCGCGTATCGCGGCGAGAAGTTGACCAGGCGAGTGTTCGCTGAAATTTTGCAGGGAGATTACGTGGCGCAGAAGCTGGCTGCGCCAGGCGAGCGCGCAGTATGCGTGAACGATGCCGGGGTGGCGCCGCTTAAGTATGATGTGCGCTGCTATGTTTACGATGGGCAGGTGCAACTGGTTGCGGCGCGGTTGTATCAGGGCCAGACTACCAACTTCAGGACACCAGGCGGCGGTTTCGCGCTGGTGCGTGTTGTAGAATAATCCTGGTTCGCGTTAAAAACAGGATTTTGCAGGGTGGGCGCAGCCCACGCGGATGCTTTGGTGGGCTGCGCCCACCCTACTGGTTGCCGGAATGACAGGATTAACACAGGGGAGTTATGACTCTTTACGCTTTTCTCGCAGTCGGAATCGGCGCGGCATTCGGCGCGTGGCTGCGCTGGGGCTTCGGGCTGTGGCTCAATCCGGCGCTGCCGGAATTGCCGCTCGGTACGCTTGCCGCCAATCTGCTCGGCGGCTACCTGATTGGCCTCGCGGTGACGTTCTTCATGCAGCACCCGGGATTGTCGCCGGAATGGCGGCTGCTCATCATCACCGGTTTTCTCGGCGGGTTGACCACTTTTTCCACCTTCTCGGCAGAAACTGTCACGCTGCTGCTGCGCGGGCAATATGCGTGGGGCGCCGGCATCATCGCGGCGCACCTCGGCGGCTCGCTGCTGATGACGGTGCTGGGCATACAAACTTTCAAGTGGCTGCACCAATAGGAGTCCAATCATGAACCTGCTTGCTTTTTATGTCAGCGAAAAACAGCATCACGCCGCTATGCCGTTGTATGAATGGTTGCTGGAAGAGGCGAAGGCCCTCGGCATACATGGCGGCTCAGTATATCGCGCCATTGCCGGGTTTGGGCGGCATGGCAGATTGCACGAGGAAACTATTTTCGAGCTTGCCGGCGAGTTGGCCGTGAAGGTCGAATTCATTCTGGACGATGCGCTTGCCGGGCAAATGATGGAAAGGGTGCGCGCGCAAAATCTGAACGTGTTTTATGTGCGCCAGGAAGTGCAGGCCGGGATTGTCTGAAAAGCGTTTTTTGATGCGGGGTTGCCATGAGTAAATCAGCTTTGCTGCGGCCGCTGCTGTTTATTGCGGCAGGCGCGCTTCTGCCGCCCTTTGCCTACGCCCATGTCGGCGCCGGAGAAACCGGCGGCTTCGTGCATGGCTTCGCGCACCCGGCCAGCGGACTGGATCATGTCTGCGCGATGCTGGCGATTGGATTGTGGGCGGCGCAGATGGGCGGGCGTTCCGTGTGGGCCGTGCCGCTCACCTTCGTCAGCGTGATGGCCTTGGGCGGCGCATTGTCCATGTTGAATATCAGCCTGCCCTTTGTCGAGCAGGGCATCGTGTTGTCCGTGCTGCTGCTGGGCGTATTGATCGCCGCATCGATTCGTTTTCCGCTCTGGTTGGGCAGCGGCATGGCCGGGCTATTCGCACTGTGGCATGGTCATGCGCATGGCGCCGAAATGCCGCCATTTTCCTCCAGTATGGCCTATGCACTCGGGTTTATGCTGGCAACGGCGTTATTACACGTTACCGGAATTGTGTTTGGTTTGGGTATACAACGCCTGTCAAATGAGCGGCTGGTTCATGCGACCGGTGCAAGTATCGCGTTGTGCGGCGTGTATCTGGCGGTAGCGTAGCTGATTGTTTTGATAACGGGGGTGATCATGAAAAAAATCATATTGTTTATATCATTATGGTATTTGGCTGGTTCTGTGGCACAAGCGGCGGTGCAGGGCAAAGAAGTGAGCTATCAGGCGAATGGCACGACCCTGAAGGGTTATATCGCTTACGACGATGCCATCAAGGGCAAGCGTCCGGCGGTGCTGGTGGTGCATGAGTGGTGGGGGCACAATGCCTATGCGCGCAAGCGTGCCGACATGCTGGCGGAGCTGGGTTACACCGCGCTGGCAGTGGATATGTACGGTGACGGCAGGCAAGCCAATCATCCCGATGAGGCGGGCAAATTCGCTACCGAGGTGAGCAGGAATATGCCGATGGCCAAGGCGCGTTTTGAAGCGGGTATGCAGTTGTTGCGCAAACAAAATACCGTGGATGCCAGGCAAATCGCGGCAATTGGCTACTGCTTCGGCGGCGGCGTGGTGCTGGCCATGGCGCGCATGGGCGAGGATTTGAAAGGGGTGGCGAGTTTTCATGGCTCGCTGGGCGCCGACAATCCCGCGCAACCCGGCAAAATCAAGGCGCGAATAATCTCTTTCACCGGCGAAGATGATCCGATGGTCAACGCTGATATGGTCGCAGCCTTCAAGCAGGAAATGGGAAATGCAGGAGCGAATTTCCGGGTGGTCACCTATCCCGGCGTGAAGCACAGTTTTACCAACCCGGATGCGGATGAATTGGGTAAAAAATTCAATCTGCCGCTGGCCTACAACGCTGCCGCGGACAAGGATTCATGGCAGCAGGCTATAGCGTTTCTGCGTGAAGTGTTCGCCGCGAAGTGAGCCGTTGAGAATCCTGTTGTGAGCCTTTCCGGCCTGATCGCGGACTACGGCTATGTTGCGCTGTTTGCGGGCGCCCTGCTGGAGGGCGAGACACTGTTGATACTGGCCGGTTTTGCCGCGCATCAGGGTTATCTGCAACTGCACTGGGTGATCGGTATCGCGCTGCTTGGCGGTTTCCTCGGCGATCAGTTTTATTTCTGGCTGGGAAGGCGGCACGGCGCACGGGTGCTGTCCCGTTTCCCGCGGCTTGCCCCGATATTTGAATGCGCCAACGCGCTGATAGAGCGTTATCACGAGGCGCTCATCGTGGGCATACGGTTCCTCTATGGCTTGCGCACGGTAGGGCCTTTGGCTTTTGGCATGAGTGCGGTGCAGGCTTGGCGCTTTATGCTGTTCAACGCGCTGGGGGCAACCATCTGGGCGGTTGGCATCGGCGGTGCAGGTTATCTGTTCGGGCACGCGTTGGAGCTGTTGCTGGATGATTTGAAACGGATCGAAGAGGTGTTGTTAAGCGCTATCCTGTTCGGTGGCATCGTCTTTTGGGGCTGGCGACGCTGGAAGTTCCGCAGAATATTTCACCAGTAGGCGCTGGCAGAATATTGTCGCTTCGACATCATGCCGCGCTTGCGCGCAACATGAGTTTGCGCCGCAATGGCAAGGACTTTCGGCCTGCTGGCCGAAGAAACACCTTGTGGCTTCAGCCGGGCTGTGCGCCCTTAACATTCGCCTTGCTCATGTTATTCCATTTCCAGATAGAAACGCCGCTAATTGGCCCCCACCAACCGTTCGGCCTGAGCCCTTCGATAAACTCAGGAGAGCCTTGTCGAAGGCCATTAGTGGCAAGGTAACTGTGGTTCGACAGGCTCACCACGAACGGGTTAGATTATTGGCGTTTCTATCTGGAAATGGAATTATTCCAGATCGCATTAAAAACAGGATTTTGTAGGGTGGGCGCAGCCCACGCGGATGCATTGGTGGGCTGCGCCCACCCTACAAAAAATTATTGGTGTTTCTATTGCGAATTAGAATTAGCTTGCGCCGCAAAGTGAAGAATTTCCCGGCCTACTGGCCGAAGAAATCCTTCACTTTGTGGCTTCAGCCGGGATGCGCCCTTAACATTCGCTTTGCTCATGTTAGCTTGCGCCGCAAAGTGAAGAATTTCCCGGCCTACTGGCCGAAGAAATCCTTCACTTTGTCCATCCACGATTTTGCGCGGGGGTTGTGGCGGTCGCTGTCTTCATTGTTGATGGTTTCAAATTCACGCAGCAATTCCTTTTGCCGTTCCGTCAGGTTCACCGGGGTTTCCACCACGACATGGCAATGCAGGTCGCCGTGGCTGGAGCTGCGCACGCCCTTGATGCCCTTGCCGCGCAGGCGGAAGGTTTTGCCGCTTTGGGTTTCGGCGGGGATTTTGATGCGCGCCACGCCATCCAGCGTCGGGATTTCGATCTCGCCGCCCAGCGCGGCAGTGCTGAAGTTGATTGGCATTTCGCAATGCAGGTCGTTGTGGTCGCGCTGGAACACCGCGTGAGGCTTGGTGTGGATCACCACATACAGATCGCCGGGCGGACCGCCATTTACGCCATGCTCGCCTTCGCCGGACAGGCGGATACGGTCATCGTTGTCTACGCCGGCCGGGATTTTTACCGACAACGTTTTGTGCTGCTTGATGCGCCCGTTGCCGTTGCAGTCCTTGCACGGCGAGGCAATCATCTTGCCGGTGCCGTGACAGCGTGGGCAGGTTTGCTGGATCGAGAAAAAACCTTGCTGCATGCGAACCTGGCCATGTCCGCCGCAGGTGGAGCAGGTGGCCGGGCTGGTTCCGGGTTTCGCGCCCGAGCCGTGGCAGGTTTCACATTCCGCCATGGTCGGCACGCGAATTTGCGTTTCGGTGCCGTGCGCGGCTTGTTCCAGCGTGATTTCCAGGTTGTAGCGCAGGTCGGCGCCGCGTTGCACATTGCTGCGCCCGCCGCCTCCGCGCCCGCCGCCGAAAATATCGCCGAAGATATCGGAGAAATCAAAGCCCGCCGCGCCGCCAGCGCCGAACGGGCCGCCACTGCCCATGCCACCCTCGAATGCGGCGTGGCCGTGCTGGTCGTAAGCGGCGCGCTTTTGCCCGTCGCTCAGCGTCTCATATGCTTCCTTGGCTTCCTTGAAGTATTCTTCCGCCTTCGGGTTATCCGGATTGCGGTCGGGGTGGTGCTTCATCGCAAGCTTGCGATAAGCCTTCTTGATTTCTTCGTCCGATGCGTCGCGGTTGACGCCGAGGACTTCGTAGTAGTCTTTTTTGGCCATTGTCAAAGGAGCGAGGATGGAGGATCGAGTTGCCTAGGTCTGGCCTGCTCGATCCACGTTCCCCGGTCCTCGCTCCTTATTTTTTGTCCTTCACCTCAGTGAACTCCGCATCCACCACGTCGCCTTCTTCCCTGGCAGGCTCAGTGTGTGTTTCACCGGCTGCGCCGGCCTGTGCCTTGGCCTGTTCGGCGGCATACATCTTTTCACCCAGTTTTTGCGCGGCAGTTGCCAGCGCTTCGGACTTGGCGTCGATGGCATCCTTGTCGTTGGCCTTCACTGCTTCTTCGGCTTCCTTCAAAGCGGCTTCGATGTTGGTTTTTTCATCCGCCGCCAGTTGTTCGCCATATTCTTTCAGCGACTTCTGGGTGGAATGGATCAACGCATCGAGCTGGTTGCGCGCGGTCACCAGTTCCACGGCCTTGCGGTCCTCTTCGGCGTTGGCTTCGGCATCGTTCACCATGCGCTGGATTTCTTCTTCGCTCAAGCCGGAGCTGGCCTGGATCTTGATCTTGTTTTCCTTGCCGGTGGCCTTGTCTTTCGCCGATACGTGCAGAATTCCGTTGGCGTCGATGTCGAAAGTCACTTCGATCTGCGGCATGCCGCGCGGGGCAGGCGGGATGTCGGACAGGTTGAATTGCCCCAGGCTCTTGTTGCCGGAAGATATTTCACGCTCGCCTTGCAGCACATGGATGGTCACTGCGTTCTGGTTGTCTTCGGCGGTGGAAAACACCTGCGAGGCCTTGGTCGGGATCGTGGTGTTCTTCTTGATCAGCTTGGTCATCACGCCGCCCATGGTCTCGATACCCAGGCTGAGCGGGGTCACGTCGAGCAACAGCACGTCCTTCACTTCGCCTTGCAGCACGCCGCCCTGGATCGCTGCGCCTACCGCGACGGCTTCGTCCGGGTTCACTTCCTT
>JACRIU010000012.1 GCA_016235775.1 Hydrogenophilales bacterium | reverse complement strand
GCCGATGGAGCAGGATAAAGTGAAAGAATTCTTCGGCACGGAACCGCGCCGCGACGTGAACCCGGACGAAGCCGTGGCCGTGGGCGCCTCGATCCAAGGCGGCGTGCTGCAAGGCGAAGTGAAGGACGTGCTGCTGCTCGACGTGAGCCCGCTCTCGCTCGGGATTGAAACCCTGGGCGGCGTAATGACCAAGCTGATCCAGAAAAACACCACCATCCCGACCAAGGCACAGCAGGTGTTCTCCACGGCGGATGACAATCAAACCGCGGTAACGATACACGTGCTGCAAGGCGAGCGGGAAATGGCGAACGCCAACAAGAGCCTGGGGCAATTCAACCTGGGCGACATTCCGCCCGCGCCGCGCGGCATGCCGCAGATCGAAGTCACGTTCGACATCGACGCCAACGGCATCCTGCATGTGTCGGCCAAGGACAAAGCCTCCGGCAAAGAAGCCAAGATCACCATCAAGGCAAACTCCGGCTTGTCGGATGAGGAAATCCAGAAAATGGTGCGCGACGGTGAAGCGCATGCCGAGGAAGACAAGAAGCAGCGCGAGTTGGTGGATGCGCGCAACCAATGCGATGGCTTGATTCATTCGGTGAAAAAGACGCTCACGGAACAAGGCGACAAAGTCAGCGCCGAAGATAAAGCTGCGATCGAGGCCGCGATCAAGGACGCCGAGGAAGCGCTCAAGTCCAACGACCGCGAAACCATCGAGGCCAAGATGCAAGCCTTGGGCACGGCCTCGCACAAGCTGGCCGAGCAAATGCAGGCGCAAGCGGCCGCGCAGCAGGGTGCGGGCGCCGCGCCGGGCGCGGGCGGCAAAAAGGATGAAGACGTCGTCGACGCCGAGTTCGAAGAAGTAAAGGATAAGTAAGTTGGAAGCAGGAAGCGGTGAGCGGGAAAACCCGCCGCCGCTTTTTTGCGTTTACCGCTCACCGTTCATTGCTACCCGCTTACCAAAAACAAACACATGACAAAACGTGACTATTACGAAGTGCTAGGCGTCAACCGCGACGCATCGGACGACGATATCAAAAAGGCGTATCGCAAGCTCGCCATGAAGCATCATCCGGATCGCAATCCGGATAGCAAGGAATCCGAAGACAAATTCAAAGAAGCAAAGCTCGCCTACGAAGTTTTGTCCGACACCAACAAGCGCGCGCAGTACGATCAATTCGGCCATGCGGGGATGGAAGGCGGCGGTGGCGGACAAGGCTTCGGCAATTTCGCCGACGCGTTCTCCGATATTTTTGGCGATATTTTCGGCGGCGCGGCCGGCGGCCGGCAGCGCACCAACGTCTATCGCGGCGCCGACCTGCGCTACAACATCGACATCAGCCTGGAAGACGCCGCGCGCGGCAATGAAACCAAAATTCGCATTCCGACCATGGAAGCGTGCGAAACCTGCGGCGGCACGGGGGCGAAAACGGGTACCGCACCCACCACCTGCACTATGTGCGGCGGCCACGGCCAAGTGCGCATGCAGCAGGGATTTTTCTCGATCCAGCAAACCTGCCCCACCTGCCACGGAAGCGGGAAGATGATCGCCGATCCGTGCGGCGATTGCCATGGCGCGGGACGTGTGAAAAAACACAAAACCTTATCGGTCAAAATCCCGGCTGGCGTGGATGAAGGCGATCGCATTCGTCTATCCGGCGAAGGCGAGCACGGCATCAACGGCGGCCCGCCCGGCGATTTATATGTCGTGATCCAATTGCGCGAGCACCCGGTGTTCAAGCGCGACCACGACGACCTGCACTGCGAAATGCCGATCAGCTTCACCGCTGCCGCGCTCGGTGGCGACGTGGAAATCCCCACCTTGGACGGCCACGCCAAAATCAAAATCGCGGAAGAAACTCAAACCGGAAAAGTATTCCGCCTGCGCGGCAAAGGCATCAAAGGCGTACGCAGCCAAACCCACGGCGATTTGTATTGTCACGTCGTAGTGGAAACCCCGGTCAATCTGACGACGCGGCAAAAAGAATTGCTGCGCGAGTTGGAAAATCTGAGCGAGGGTGAGGACAACAACCCGCGCGCAAAGGGTTGGATGGATAAGGTGAAGGATTTTTTCGGGCAGTAGAGATATGCGGTCATTGCGAGGCGCGTAGCAACGAAGCAATCTATTTGCGCTGTTGCATCAAAGTAAGATTGCTTCGCTGCGCTCGCAATGACGCGCTAGAACTTGAAAATAATTTATCAAATCAGAAATTCGGCTTCGGCGAAGCCTGCTGGTAGCGCGCAACACCCGCCAGAATTTCCGCTTTCGCTGCATCCGCGCCGACCCAGCCTTCGACCTTCACCCACTTATTCGGCTCCAGGTCTTTGTAGTGCTCGAAGAAATGGGCGATTTGATTGAGCATCATGGCGGGGAAATCTTCCGGCTTTTGCATCGCTTTATACAAGGTACAAAGCTTATCCACGGGCACGGCGATAATTTTCGCGTCGATGCCCGCTTCGTCGGTCATTTTCAGCATGCCCACCGGACGGCAGCGCACCACGACCCCGGTGATCAACGCCACCGGCGTCACCACCAGCACATCCACCGGGTCGCCATCTTCCGATAGGGTGTGCGGCACATAGCCATAGTTGCAGGGATAGTGCATGGCGGTGGACATGAAGCGATCGACGAACATGGCGCCGGTTTCCTTGTCCACTTCGTATTTGATCGGCTCGCCGTGCATCGGGATTTCGATGATGACGTTGAAATCGTTGGGCACATCGCGGCCGGAGCTGACTTTATCTAAATTCATTATTACTTTTTCTTCTCAATCTGGCCGCGCACCGCATCGGCCCAGTTGTTGGGGGTTTCATAGAGGCGCACCCGCTCCAAGCGCAACTGATTGCCATACACATCGATATACGCCGCATCGAGCACCTTGAACGCGGCTAGCGCGAGATTCTCCGCCGTAGGTACGCTATCCAAAACCACGGTCTTGTGCCCCGGCATGCTGTTGAGAAAATTCAGCACCGCGCTATCGCCCCGGTACACCAGAAAGGCGTGATCCCACACGTTGGCGATTTTTTCCAGGGCGATATTTTTCACGTCCGAAAAATCCATCACCATGCCCTGCTCGGATGCGCCTTCGGTCTGAATAATCTCGCCCGACAAGGTGACTTCCAGCGCGTAGCGGTGGCCGTGCAAATGCCGGCACTGGCTCTTGTGTTGCGGGATGCGGTGCCCGGCGTCGAATTCGAGTCTGCGTGTGATAAGCATTGAATAAACCTGCAAAAATTCGTGCGATTATAGCATTTGCGCGAATTAGCCTTAGAATCCCGCCATGCTCAACACAACACCCCTCACCGTCACCGATCACGACCGCGATGCGGCGCAGCGCACTTATGTTTACCCCGTCGTGTCGCGCCGCGCGGGCGGGGTATCGGTCGGCATCAACCTCAACCCCAACAACGCATGCAACTGGCGCTGCATTTACTGCCAAGTACCCAATCTCAAGCGCGGGGCGGCCCCGGCAATCGATCTCAAGCAACTCGAAGCCGAATTGACCTCGCTGCTCACCGATATCCTGCATGGCAATTTCATGCAGGAACGCGTGCCGGAGGGCGCGCGGCGATTGAACGATATCGCGCTGTCGGGCAACGGCGAACCCACCAGCGCCAAGGAATTCCCCGGCGTGGTGCAACTGATCGGCCGCGTGATGAAGCGCTTCGATCTGGTGGGCAAGATCAAGCTGGTGCTGATCACCAACGGCAGTTTGATTTCGCGCGAACCGGTACAGGCCGGCTTAAAACGCATGGCGAAACTGAATGGGGAGGTTTGGTACAAGCTGGATTCGGCCACGCGCGAGGGCATGACACGCATCAATAACACCCGCCAGTCGCTGAAAAAAACGGCGGAGCACCTGACCCTGGCCGCCAGTTTGTGCCCGACCTGGGTTCAGACCTGCGTCTTTGCCTTGGACGGCGCTCCGCCCACGGAAGTGGAACAACAAGCTTATCTGGATTTTTTAGCGCGCTTGGCACAGCAAGGCGTCAAGCTGAAAGGGGCGCTGCTCTATGGCATTGCGCGCGAAAGTCATCAACCGGAAGCCCCGCGGCTGTCGCCGCTGCCATCGGCGTGGCTGGCGCATTTCGCAAACAAGATCGAACAACTGGGGTTGGCCGTCCGGGTGAGCCCGTAGCCAGCCCCAGCGCTTGAACTTATTCCGCCTCAGGCTCTTTACGTCCGGTCTTGGCCGCTTTTTTCAGGCTCTTATATAGATCGGGGTGAGAATCCTTCAGATACTCGATGATTTCGAGATCTTCACGCTTGAGCCGGCTCAGGTCGATCTGCTCTACATGCACCAGGCGCAGCAATTCTTTCACCGGTTTCGGCATCTTGCGGCCGCTCTCGTAACGCGAACCGCCACTCTGGGTCACACCGATCTTGGTCCAAAAATCCTGTTGATTTAGACCCAGCTTGCGCCGGACATCACGCGGATTAGCGATTTTTTCGAGCAATTTCATATTAGTTTCCTCATCCAACGGGTTGTAAATGCACGTTCTATGGCTTTGACATGCAAATTAAATGCCAGGTTCTGTTCTTTTTACGAATTTTAGCATAGGCATCAGCGCAGCAGACTTCAACCACCTGATGCCATGCAAAATTTTTCCACACTACCAGTGCTACCCCGTATCGAGCACCGGCAGAACCCCTTTACACGTGAACGTCATAAACTCGTCAACGCGCGCGGATTTTCGTCAAAGCGTCCGCACTGCGCCGAACAAACCCCTCGCATTACAGGTCAAGTTCACGTATGATGCGCGTCGTTGTGCTTTGCAGCAGTGATGATTCGCCGGTTTTTTTCTGCGGCGAACTCGATCCGGGACTGTATTCACAGCCCCATCGTCCCCGACCTTTTTTATTTTTAGCCGCATCGAAGATTTCCTTTTCGAGGGTGTTGCGGCACTCGGTTGGCGCCGATGTTATAGCGCGCCGCTTAACCATTTTGGACTTGCGCCGCATTTAAACCGTCTCGCTTTTCAAGTGAGTCGTAACCTATTGGCTTGCGCCTAAGCGCCCGCCATGCTGAAGAGGAATTGCCATGAGTTTTGCAAATCTAGGTTTGAACCCCTCCCTATTAAAGACGATTGAAAAAAGCGGCTATACCACGCCGACCGCCGTGCAAGTCGAGGCGATCCCCGCCGCGCTGGCCGGTCATGACCTGCTCGTTTCCTCGCATACCGGCAGCGGCAAGACCGCCGCGTTTTTGCTGCCGAGCCTGCAACGCATTTCGGCTGCCTCCGGCAAGCCGGGTAAAGGCCCGCGCGTGCTGGTGCTCACCCCGACCCGCGAACTCGCGCAGCAAGTGGAAAAAGCCGCTTGGACCTACGGCGCTGAAATGAACCGCTTGCGCACCGCGGTGCTGGTCGGCGGCTCGCCGTATGCGCTGCAATTGAAGAAGCTGAAAGATCCCGTGGATATCGTGGTCGCCACCCCTGGCCGCCTGATGGACCACATGGAAAGCGGACGCATCGATTTTTCGCGCCTGGAAGTGTTGGTGCTGGACGAAGCCGATCGCATGTTGGACATGGGCTTCATCGATGACATCCAAACCATCGTTGCACGCACCCCGGAATCGCGTCAAACCCTGCTGTTCTCCGCCACGCTCGACGGCGTCGTGGGCAACCTGGCGCGCAAGCTCACGCGCGACCCGCAGCGCATTGAAGTCGCCACGCCGGTACAGCGCGAAGCGCGCATCGACCAGCGCCTGCTGTTCGCCGACAACTTCAGCCACAAGAACAAACTGCTCGACGCGCTGCTGCGCGACACCGAGCTCAACCAGGCCCTGATCTTCACCGCCACCAAGCGCGGCGCGGAAGAACTCGCGGAGAGCCTCTATGAGCAAGGCTTCGCCGTTGATGCCTTGCATGGCGACATGCAGCAAAGCAAACGCAACCGCACCTTGCAGCGCCTGCGCGACGGCCGCACGCGCGTGCTGGTCGCCACCGACGTCGCCGCGCGCGGCCTCGACGTAGCGGGCATCACCCACGTCATCAATTTCGACCTGCCACGCCAAGCGGAAGATTACGTGCACCGCATCGGCCGCACCGGCCGCGCCGGTCGCACCGGCTCCGCGGTAACGCTGGTCAACCACAGCGAAAAACGCTTGGTGCGTGACATCGAGCGCTACACCAGCCAAACCATTCGCATTGACGTGATTGCCGGTTTGGAGCCGACTCCCCGTGCAGACAAGCCGGCAACGTCGCGCCGCCCGAGCTTTGGCGACAAACCCAAGAAGCCCTTCGCCGCCCGCGGCAACGACCGCTTCGACGGCGCACGCAAAGCCAGCCCCGGTACCGGCCACAAACCGCGTCCTGCTGCTGGCAGTAGTGGCGCACCCTGGAGCAGCGGCTTCCGCAACGAGGGACCGCGCACCAACGCAGGACCATCGCGCCGCCGCTTTAGCGAATAAACCGGCTGTTTCATCGACCTAAAAACGGGGGCCTTGTGCCCCCGTTTTTTTGTAAAGGGCTTTTCACCGCGGAGGACGCAGAGGACGCGGAGGTGCGCAAAGGATAATCACGAGCATTTTGTTTCGTGTTCTTTGTACATAGTTTTTTGGTTTTAGCTTTTTCTCCGCGTCCTCTGCGTCCTCCGCGGTGAAT
>JACRIU010000127.1 GCA_016235775.1 Hydrogenophilales bacterium | reverse complement strand
GACCGCGCCGGGTTCGAAGCGGTGGATGTGCACATGAGCGACATCATCGCCGGGCGGATATCGTTGGCGGATTTCCAAGGCTTCGTCGCCTGCGGCGGTTTCTCCTATGGCGATGTGCTGGGCGCGGGCGAGGGCTGGGCTAAATCCATACTCTTCAACCGCCGCGCACGTGATGACTTCGAGGCATTTTTTCAGCGCACCGATGCCTTCGCCCTCGGCGTGTGCAATGGCTGCCAAATGATGAGCAATCTGCACGCCATCATTCCGGGTGCGGATCAGTGGCCGCATTTCGTGCGCAACAAATCGGAACAATTCGAAGCGCGCTTCGTGATGGTGGAAGTGTTGCCCAGCCCGTCCTTGTTCTTCGACGGCATGGCCGGCAGCCGCATGCCGATCGCCGTTGCGCACGGCGAAGGTTATGCCGAATTCGCGAACGATGCGGCGCTGCAACAAGCGCAAGTCGCGCTGCGCTTCGTCGATCACCGGGCACAGCCGACTGAAACCTATCCGCAGAACCCCAACGGCTCGCCCCAGGGCATCACCGGCCTCACCACGCCGGACGGCCGCTTCACCATCATGATGCCGCACCCCGAGCGCGTGTTCCGCGCGGTGCAGCATTCCTGGCATCCCCATGGCTGGCAGGAAGACGGGCCGTGGATGCGCATGTTCCGCAACGCACGCAAGTGGGTGGGGTGAGGAAAACTATTTTTGCCACAGAGGACACAGAGATCACAGAGGAAAAACTTTAAGGCCTTGCACCCTCTGTGTTCTCTGTGTCCTCTGTGGCAAGATTTTCCCTCTTGCTTGAATTCCGATTCCCCAACCCCTATTTTTAAATCCATGTAACCGGAAAGCGCCTCTATGCAATACAAGGACTACTATAAAATTCTCGGTGTGGAACGCGGGGCCTCGGAGGCGGAAATCAAGAAGGCCTACCGCAAGCTCGCGCGCAAATATCATCCCGACGTATCCAAGGAAAAGGACGCGGAGGAAAAATTCAAAGCGGTGAACGAGGCGAACGATGTCCTGAGCGATCAGGAAAAGCGCGCCGCCTACGATCAACTGGGGCACTACAAGCCAGGCCAAAATTTCCGGCCGCCGCCGGGTTGGGAACAGCAATTCGGCCACGGCGCGCAATCCGGCGATTTCGGCAATATGGATTTCGGCGACTTGTTCTCGCAGATGTTCGGCGGCGGCATGGGGGGTGCTACGCATGGGCGGCGCGGCGGGCGCGGCTTTGGGCAGGCCGGGCAGGACTTCGAGGTAGGATTGGAAATCACGCTGGAGGAAGCGTATCAAGGCGGAGAGAAAACTTTGCAACTGGAAGTGCCCGAGCCGAGCGCGCAGGGTTTCATGGTGCGCGTGCCGCGCACGATCAAGGTGCGCATTCCGAAAGGCGCGAGCGAGGGGCAGCGGCTGCGCTTGCCGGGCAAGGGCGGTTCCGGCATGCATGGCGGCAAGGCGGGCGATTTGTATTTGCGCATCGCCTTCCAGCCGCACGCGTGGTTCAAGCCCAGCGGACATGATCTCAATTTGGATGTCCCGCTCACGCCATGGGAAGCCGCGCTGGGCGCGAGCGTGGAAATCCCCACCCTGGCGGGCAAAGTGCGCCTGAAGGTCAAACCGGGCAGCCGCTCGGGGCAAAAAATGCGGCTCGCCGGCAAGGGCCTGCCTAAAGCCGGCGAAGGTTTCGGCGACCTGTATTGCGTGTTTCAGATCGCGACGCCGGAGCCGCTGAGCGATCAAGAGCGCAAACTATTCGAGGAACTGCAACAGACATCGACCTTTAATCCGCGCAGCTTTTAGCGTGGCGATTCAGGCTATTTGAAACTTCATCTGGTTCGTTTCTGTCTTTGATTTATTTAGCGCCGCTTACACCTTCGATGCTGTCAAGAATGCTGCCTTGAGGTGCTTGCCCTTGAGGGGCTGGCGGGTCGATCTGTTGCATGCCACCCTCCAGTTTCATTTTGGGCAGCCGGTATTCCGGCGCTTGATCCGTGAATGCGATCTTTCCGTCCGCTCCACGTTTCGGATAGAAAGTAAAAGGCGTGGTGCTTACTGGGTCAAGATGCGGTTCGGAGACGTGTATCACGTAGCGCTCCATGGTTTGTTTTGTTTCTGTGTCTGGCGTACTGGGGTAAGAGACGCCGGGGAAGGTCGCGCCGATGGAGCGCGGCCCGGCGAAGGCGCGATCAAAACCTAACTGGCCCCAGGCGGTTTTGGGAATATCCTTGCTGGCGTCGAAGATACCGCTTCCCAGCATTTCCTTGCCTTCTTTTTGCCAGCCGCCTTGCTCATGTTTGACCAGTTGATTATCCACATAGGTATCCTTGCTCCACCAGACCGTGAGCGACCATTCAAGCCAGATTTCATATAGCCAGTAATCGGACGGCATCTGGTAATCCACTATGCAGTTCTGATCCATGGTTTCGCGGTGGATGCTATGCACCACCCCCTTGGAGGCAGAGTCCTCGATATAGGCAGACAGGCGCAGACCGTCTTTGGCGGGGTCGGGCACTGCACCGATGCGCAGTGACGTCTCGGCGCCAATACCGCGGAATTGTTGTTTGTCCTTGACTGGATCGGGCACTTCGTCCGGTCTTGCGTTGGCGGCGTTATTGCCTCCGCCGCCCAGTCCGATTGCGCCGCCGAACATGCCGCCCAACATGCCGCCCAGCATGCCCTGCGCTTTTTCTCCGATTTTCTGGCCGATGGATTTTTCGCCGAATTGATCACGCGGTCCGATGGCGATGGGTTTGACGGGCGGGAAACTGCAACCGGACTTTTGCGGCTGCGCACAACGCAGGTTGCAGGCATCCAGTTGACGTTGCAAATCCTGTTCTTCTTGCTCCAGTTTGTTGACCTTGTCCGTCTGGGTGCGAATCAGTTGTTCGTATTGCTGGACGGCGATGATGCGGGCGCGGATGATTTCCGGGTCGTCCGGAACCCGCCGGTCTTGATTGATGGTGATATCGGTGAAATTTTTGCGATAGGTTTCGAGCTGGTTTTGTTCGCGGCCAAGCTCGCCGCGTTTGTCGGCCAGCGCCGCACGCGCCGATTCGCAAGCGGGACAAGCTGCGCGTAAGGAACCTGGCGGCAATGGGGTAAACGGCGCTTGCCCGGATGGCGTAGTGCGTTCGCCTGTTGGCGCCGGGACCGGTGTCGCCGTGCCAGGAATCACAAGCGGGAGGTTTGCCGGCGGGGGTGGTACACAGCCCTGGGTACATTTTTCCAGTTGGCGCTGCAAAGCTTGCGCTTCCTGCTCCAGTCTGTTGATGGTGTTTTGCTTTGCGCGCATCGCTTGTTCAGCTCTTTCGACTTGCTCCATGAGATCAGGTATTTGTTCTGTGAAGATGTCTTCAGCATTACGCTTGCGATTAGCATCGAGTTCGTCCTGCTTTTGTTTAAGCTCGGCGCGCTTTGCTACCAGTGCCGCGCGCGCGGTTTCGCATGCGGGGCAGGCTGCGGGAGGCGTTTCCGGTTGCGTGGCGGGCGCTGAACAGGCGCGAACACAGTTAGCCTGAAATCCACGCAGATCAACTATCTTCTGGTCGATGAGCGGCAGTTCCCGGCTAATTTGCTCGGTCTCGCGCCGCAGGCGGGAAAGCGATTCGCGCTCATCGGGCGTGAGTGGGCCGGATAGCCCTTTGTTCGTTAGTGTTTGTCCCTCTTGCGAAGCGGTTCGGAGACGATCGGATTTTGTATTGCGCGCTGTTTCCAGAGAGCGGATAAAGTCGTCGTAAGCGCGGCAAACGGGACAATGAGGAGTGGTTTCTTGCGCGCAAACAGGAAATATGCAGAGCAGGCACAACGCAAAAAAAATACTTGAATGCCAGGAATGCCACAGCTTTATTTTATTCATGCGCCTCTCCCTGTACTCGGCCTGAATGTTAAGGTTGTGCGATGGAATCGTCCGCTACGATTATGTTTGCAGGTGAGATATCTGTCAAAGGAACTTGGCCGCTAGACAAAAAAACGGCGCCGCACTGTGCGGCGCCGTTTTCGATTTGATGTCTGAATTACTTCTTATCAGCGGGCGCGGGCTTGTCCGCTGGTGCGCTTGGAACCGGGATGGTGGTCGCGGCCGGGGCCGGGGCTTGCGCGCCCTTGTACTCTACCTTGGCTTTGGCGCGCAGATCTTCGATGTGCTTGCGCAATTGCTCTTGTTGCACGCGCGGGGCGATATTGGCTTTCACTTCTTCAAAAGCCGGCATGTCTTTGATGTCTTCCAGCTTGATGATGTGATACCCGAATTGGGTCTGCACCGGGGCTTTGACGGTCTCGCCTTTTTTCAAGGCGGCCATGGCGTCGGCAAACGGTTTCACACCGCGCCCCGGCGGATTGAAACCCAAATCGCCGCCTTTTGCTTTCGATCCTTCATCCAGTGATTTGCTGCTGGCCAGCTTATCGAATTTCGCGCCTTTTTTGAGTTGAGCGAGGATGTCCAGCGCTTCCTTCTCGGTCTTCACCAGGATGTGGCGCGCTTGATACTGCTTGTCGCCCATTTGGGTTTTGACCTTGTCGTATTCGGCCTTGAGCAGGTCGTCGGTAGCCGGATGGGTTTTTACAAAATCCTGCATGTAGGCGTTGACGACGATGGCCATCTCCGCAAATTCGACCTGTTGCTTAACTTCAGGCCGCTTGCTAAAGCCTTGCTTGACCGCGTCCTGGCGTGCGACTTCCCGGCCAACCAATTCTTCCAATACCGCTTTGCGCACTTCCGGCGTGTCGGGCACATTTTGCATGGCCGCTTGCTTCATGAAGTTGTCTACCATGGATTGGTAGAGTGGCGTGCCATTGACGGTGGCGACGACGGTTTCGCTGCTGCCGGCTTTCTTGTCTTCTTGGGCATTGCAGGCATTCAGCAGCACCAGGCTACCGAGCGCGAGCAGGGCAATGCGGGCTTTGACGTTGCGCATAGTGATTCCTTTACTTAGTCGTGGGTTGAGAAAAATTCGTCCGGGGTGTGAGCCTTGATGCTTAATGCGTGAATCTGTTTGTGCATCAGATCGCCCAGCAATTCGTGTATTTTACGGTGGCGCGCGAGGGTCGGCTGCCCCGCGAACTGGTCTGACACCAGGGTAAGAAAAAAGTGCCCGCCGCCGCTTTTGGCGCCGGCGTGGCCGGCATGGCTGGCGCTGTCATCCTGGATTTCCATATGCGATGGATGGAGCGGTGCGAGCCGGGCTTGCATGGTTTCGATGGTGTTCATGCGGGGAATACTTTCTTGAAGGGTTTGACGCTGACGCCGGCATACACGCCCGCAGCGACATAGGGGTCGGCATCGGCCCAGTCTTCAGCGGCTTGCAGCGAAGAAAATTCGGCCACGATCAGGCTGCCGCTGAAACCCGCCGGGCCGGGATCGGCGCTGTCGATGGCGGGAAATGGGCCGGCGAGCAGCAGCCGGCCTTCGTCTTGCAGTTTTTTGAGACGCTCCAGATGCGCGGGGCGCACAGAGAGGCGACGCTCCAGGCTATTGGCGATGTCTTGCCCGGCGATGGCGTAGAGCATCAGGAGTTTTCTCCTTCTTCCATGTGCTTGGAGAGCATCAAGCCCTGCAACACGATGAATACCAGCATCAGCCCCATGAAGCCGAACAGCTTGAAGTTGACCCAGGTGGATTCGGAGTAGTTGAAGGCCACATATAAATTGAGCACGCCCATGCCGGCGAAGAACAGCACCCAGCTCAGATTGAGGCGGCGCCATACCGGGGAAGGCAATTTGACTTGGCCTTTCATCATCACGCTGATGAGGTTCTTGTTGAATAGATAATCGGAAACCAAGAGCGTCACGGCAAACAGCCAATACAGGACGGTGGGTTTCCATTTGATGAAGGTGGGATCATGCAGCCACAAGGTTGCGCCGCCGAACACAACGATCAAGCCCAGGCTGACCCATAACATGGTATCCACCTTGCCGTGCCGAAACCACACCCAGCCGATTTGCAAGAACGTGGCGAAGATCGCAATGGCCGTCGCAAAGAGAATCGGTATTTGCTTGATGTCTGCGTGGTAGCCGATCGCCATGGCCAGTGTGTTGGCCTGTTCAGGATCGCTGCCCGCCAGCTTGAACGCGGCAAAAAACAGAATGATGGGGAAGAGGTCGAATAAAATTTTCATAGTGAGCTTACGCGGCACTGGTGAACAAGGTTTGGATTGCTTGCGGTTCAGTCATGGGATCCGCCCGGCGAAAGCCAAGCAGGGTGCTTATGAAGCTGGCAAGTTTAACATGGGCAAAACAGACAGAGTAGCGTGGTTTTGTTAGAATTCTCTTTTATTACCCTGTTTTAACCGCGCTTGATCAAAGTCGACCTACACAGCCATTCCACCATTTCCGATGGTTTGATGACCCCCCGCGAGTTGGTGCACCATGCTGCCGCCCAAGGCGTGCAGGTGCTTGCCTTGACCGATCACGACGACGTGGCGGGCATTCCAGAGGCGCGGGAAGCGGCACGGCTCATCGGCATGACACTGATCGCAGGCACCGAGATTTCCGTAACCTGGCGCAACCGCACCCTGCATATCCTGGGTTTGCGCATCGATCCGGCGCATCCCGCCTTGCAACAGGGTTTGGCCCGGCTGCGCGCCGCGCGCGCGACCCGCGCGCAAAACATTGCCGGCGAACTGGCCAAGGCCGGCATCGCGGACAGTTTGGAAGGCGCGTATAAACACGCTCCGGAAGGCATTATCACCCGCACGCACTTCGCGCGATTTTTGATCGAGCAGGGCCACGCAAAAGATATGAAGAGCGTATTCAAGCGCTATTTGGTCAAAGGCAAACCCGGATACGTGCCGCATATTTGGGCCACGCTGGACGAAGCCGTAAGCTGGATTCTCGGAGCCGGTGGGCTGCCGGTCATCGCGCATCCCGGACGCTACGATTTGGGCAGCACGCTGCTGGATGCCTTGCTATCCGAGTTCAAGCAACTCGGCGGCGCCGGCGTGGAAGTGGTGTCGGGCAGCCACCACATCGACAACTATGAGCAGTTCACGCAGCTGGCCGAGAAATTCGGCTTGCGCGCCTCGCGCGGCTCGGACTACCACGGCCCCGGCCAAGGCTATCGGGATATGGGCAAGTTGCCCGATTTACCCAGCCGCTGCCAACCGGTGTGGCAAGATTGGGAAGAGGTGCTGGCGCTCGCAGCGTGATACGGGGCGATGATTCGCCTCAACCTCTCTAAAATCTTATGGCGCAATATTTCACTATTCATCCCGAGAATCCCCAGCCGCGGCTTATTCGCCAGGCGGCCGAGATCATGCGCGCCGGCGGCGTGATCGTTTACCCTACCGATTCTTGCTACGCTTTTGGCTGTCATATTGGCGATAAGGACGCGGAGCAGCGCATCCGCGAAATTCGCCAAGTCGGCAAAGAACATCATTTCACTTTGGTGTGCCGCGACTTGTCCGAAATCGCGCACTATGCGCGCTTGGACAATCAACAGTTTCGCTTGCTCAAATCCGCCACGCCCGGCAGTTACACCTTCATTCTGGAAGCCACGCGCGAAGTGCCGCGCCGCTTGCAGCACCCCAAGCGCGCCACGATCGGGTTGCGCATTCCGCAGCACCCGGTCGCGCAGGCGCTGTTGGCCGAATTGAACGAACCGATTTTAAGCTCGACGCTGATCCTGCCGGGCGACGAGCTGCCCTTGAATGACCCGGATGAAATACGCGAGCGCGTGGAAAAACAAGTGGCGCTGATTCTCGATGGCGGCGCATGCGGTGTTGCGCCGACCACGGTGATCGACCTCACCGGCGAGATGCCGGTCGTGGTGCGCAAGGGCCGTGGCAGTCTGATACCGTTTGGCTTGGAACACTAAAATGAGTAGGGCGGCTTAATGGATTTTTCCTCGATTATCGTACAGATATCCATTCTTGCCTTGCCGGTGCTGTTCGCCATTACCTTGCATGAAGCGGCGCACGGCTATGTCGCGAAACATTTCGGCGATCTCACCGCGTATCAAGCGGGGCGCATCAGCTTGAATCCACTGCGCCACATCGATCCCATCGGCACCATTCTCGTGCCGCTGGTGGTGTATTTCAGCACGGCGGCCGCCGGCCAGGGTTTTCTCTTTGGCTGGGCCAAGCCGGTGCCCGTGAATTTCGCGAATTTGCGGCACCCGAAAAAGGATATGTTCTGGGTTGCCGCAGCGGGACCGGCGGCCAATTTGCTGATGGCCGTGCTGTGGATATGGATCGCGAATGGGGCGATGCAGGCCGGTGGCGGGGCAGCCAGCACATGGTTTTACGCCATGTCCCAGGCCGGCATTCTGATCAACGTCGTGCTGATGGTGCTGAACTTGTTCCCGCTGCCGCCGCTCGATGGAGGGCGCATTGCGCTCAGCCTGTTGCCGAACCCCTACGCTTATCGTTTTGCGCGCATCGAGCCCTACGGCATGATTATTCTGGTGGTGTTGCTGATCAGCGGCGTGCTCGGCGTGTTATTGGGGCCATTCGTTTTTTATACGCGCGCCTTGTTATTATTTCTTTTTGGTTCTTAAGGGAAGTTCACTATGTTCGTCGAACGCGTGCTATCCGGCATGCGCCCCACCGGTAGCCTGCATCTGGGGCACTACCACGGGGTGCTCAAAAACTGGATTCAATTGCAGCACGAATACGAGTGCCTCTTCTTCGTCGCCGACTGGCACGCGCTGACCACGCATTACGATAACCCGCACATCATCGAACAAAGTGTGTGGGACATGGTGATCGATTGGCTCGCCGCCGGCGTCGATCCTTCCCAAGCGACCTTGTTCATTCAGTCGCGCGTGCCGGAGCACGCCGAGCTGCATTTGCTGCTCTCCATGATGACCCCGCTCGGCTGGCTGGAGCGCGTGCCGACGTATAAAGACCAGCAGGAAAAACTCGCCGAGAAAGACCTCTCGACCTACGGTTTTCTCGGTTATCCCTTGCTGCAAAGCGCCGATATCTTGATCTATCGCGCAAACCTTGTGCCGGTGGGCGAGGATCAAGTGCCGCACATCGAGTTCACGCGCGAAATCGCGCGCCGCTTCAATCACCTCTATGGACGCGAGCCGGGGTTCGAGGAAAAAGCGCTGCAAGCCGTCAAAAAACTCGGCTCGAAAAAAGGCAAGCTGTACAACGAGTTGCGCACCCGCTACCAGGAACAGGGCGACGACGAGGCGCTGGAGTCGGCCCAAGCGCTGCTGCACGAAGCGCAGAATCTCTCTCTGGGCGACCGGGAGCGCCTGTTCGGCTACCTGGAAGGCGGCGGCAAAATGATCTTGGCCGAACCGCAAGCGCTGCTCACCGCCGCCGCGAAAATGCCCGGCCTGGACGGGCAGAAAATGTCCAAATCCTACAACAACACGATTGCCCTACGAGAAGACACCGACAGCGTCGTGAAAAAAATCCGCACCATGCCCACCGACCCCGCGCGTGTGCGCCGCACAGATCCCGGTGATCCGGCAAAGTGCCCGGTGTGGCAATTTCATCTCGTGTATTCCGATCAAGCGATTCAGGATTGGGTGGTGCAAGGCTGCAAGAGTGCCGGCATCGGCTGCCTGGAGTGCAAGCAACCGGTGATCGACGCCGTGCTGGAAGAGCAAAAGCCGATGCACGAGCGTGCTAAGCCCTATGAAGAAGACCCGACCTTGATTCGCAATATCATTGCCGATGGCTGTGAAAAAGCGCGCGAACTGGCGCAGGAGACGTTGCGCGATGTGCGGGAGGCGATGGGGTTGAATTACAGTTAGAAGTCGGGGAAATCAAATGGCAACAGGATTAAGCACGAAATTAACCGGGCAAATCGGAGAACATCTTGTAACTGCCGAGCTTGGTAGAAGAGGAGTGATAGCCACCCCATTTTCGGGAAATGTGCCGGATATAGATATTCTGGCCCATGCAAATGGAATTACGGGGCACATTCAGGTGAAGGCAATAAATAAAGAGTCTTGGCAGTTTGATATTCGCAAATTTCTTGATGTCGTTCTTGCTGAGAAAGGTCAGATTGTTAAGGGAATAAATGCCGAGCTCGATAGAAAAATAATTTGTGTTTTTGTTTCTCTCGGCGCGGAAATTGGCGATGACAAGTTTTATGTATTCAAGCAAGGTTGGCTACAGGATTATTTCGCAGAGCGATACAAAGGTAGAAGACCACCAAAAAACGTCAATTCTTTTCATTGTGCAATATGGGAACAGGATATGGAGAGGCATTTGGGGAAGTGGAAAATCATTACAAGCAAATTCAAAGTGTAGGTGCGGCATCTGCTTTGCATTCGGATTGTTGAGTGTGTAAATAACTACTGGTGTTTTTTGTGCGCTCCGCGCATTTTGTATATGGGCCGGTTATGCCCCGGCGGGGCAGTTCCTTTTTCTTGCTTGTCCAAGCAAAAGTAACCAAAAAGAAAGACACCCCGCTTACCGCCCCCTTCGGGGGTTCCCTGCGTTGCTCGCCATGCCGGGCGGCTGCGCAACTCGCACGTTCCGCTACGCGGAGCCTTGCTCGAACAAGTGCTCGCCGACTTCCCCCGGCAAGGCTGCGCTACTCGGTGGTGCACAGGGGCCCCGAAAAACCAGGTCAACACCAGTGGCGCATCCACGTTTTCTACCTTAACTTAATTTCGACCTTGATTTATACTGGGCTTATGCCTACCCCTGCCGCCATTACTGAATATATGAAGTTGTCTGTCTCCGAGCGCATTCAGCTCGTCGAAGACATTTGGGATAGCATTACTGCGGAAGCGCCGGATACGGTCGCATTGTCAGAGGCTCAAAAAATAGAGCTGCATCGTCGCCTTGCGGAACACCGCGCCGATCCTTCCACCGCGATTCCGTGGGAACAAGTTCGATCTAAATTATTCCCGAGTAAACCCTGATGTTTGTCGTGCTTCGTCCAGAAGCTGAGCAAGAGCTTCTGGATGCGCGAGCTTGGTACGAGTCAAAAGCATTGGGGCTTGGTTTTGAATTTGCTCGTGCCGCAGATGCGGCTGTTGCGTCCGCGCTTCGAAATCCCTTTGGGCATTTGTGCGTCGAAGCGGAATTCCGACGGGTACTATTTCGTAAATTTCCATACACACTCATTTATTTGCCAAGTCCTGATGAGTTGCTAATCGTTTCCTTTTTTCATCAACGTCGTGAGCCGGGTGTTTGGATGGGGAGGGTTTAGTGGCTAGTTTGAACAGCATGTACCCTGCACATACTTACACCCCGGGAAATTTTATTTAACGCTATGTTTTTACTAGTTAAAATTATCCGGCTTTGGCTTGAGATATAATCCTTCTCCATATCCAGAGCACCTCCCAAGCCCCTTTCACAAATCACTGCACATGACCGAAACCCCACTCGCCGAACCGCAACCGCTAGCCCGCGTCTATGGCGAACCGATCCTGCAAATGCCGCAGGATTTGTATATCCCGCCGGATGCGTTGGAGGTGATCCTCGATGCGTTCGAGGGGCCGCTCGATCTGCTTTTGTATCTGATTCGCAGGCACAACCTGGATGTGCTGGATAGTCCGATGGCGGAGCTGTGCCGGCAGTACATGGTGTATGTGGAGATGCTGCGCCATACGCAGTTGGAGTTGGCGGCGGAGTATCTGGTGATGGCGGCGATGCTGACCGAGATCAAGTCGCGCATGCTGTTGCCGCGTCCGCCGAAGGAGATCGATAACCCCGAGGCCGACCCGCGCGCGGAGTTGGTGCGGCGCTTGCTCGAATATGAGCAAATGAAATATGCGGCGCGCAAATTGGACGAGTTGCCGCAAGTGGGGCGCGAAATCAGCCTGGTGCAGGTGTATCTGGAGCATGTCGCGGTGGAGCGCCTGCCGGATGTGAATGTGCTGGATTTGCAAGCGGCGTGGGAAGCGGTGGTGGCACGCGCCAAGCAGACCAAGCACCATCGCATCACGCGCCAGGAACTGTCGGTGCGCGAGCACATGACGCGCGTGCTGCGCGCCCTGATGCCTGGCAAGTTCGTGGAATTCGTCGGATTGTTTAACCCGGAGGCGGGCGTGCCGGAGTTGGTGGTGACCTTCCTCGCAATTTTGGAATTGGCGAAGGAACGGTTGATCGAGATCACCCAGCAGGAAACCTATGCGCCCATCTATGTAAAACGCCTTGAGAGTAAAAGCGATGAACGAGAATCTGAGTGAAATGAAGTTGATTCTGGAAACCGCGCTATTGGTGAGCCAAGAGCCGCTGACGCTGCATCAACTCGGCAAGCTGTTCGATTCGGAAATGGATGCCGACAACCTGCGCAAGCTGTTGGACGAGATCAAAGCGGATTGGGCCGATCGCGGCGTGGAGTTGACGCAGGTGGCGAGCGGTTGGCGCTTTCAAGCGCGGCCTGAATTCCAGCGCCACATCAATCGGCTGAGCCCGGAGAAGCCGCCCAAGTATTCGCGCGCGGTGTTGGAGACGCTTTCCATCATCGCTTACCGTCAGCCGGTGACGCGCGGCGATATCGAAGACATTCGCGGCGTGGCCGTGTCGCCGAATATTCTTAAAACCCTGGAAGGGCGCGGCTGGATCGACGCCATCGGCCACCGCGACACACCCGGCCAACCGGTGCTCTACGCCACCACCAAGCAATTCCTGGATGATCTCAACTTGCGTTCCTTGCAAGAGTTGCCCTCGCTCGATCAGTTTGTCGTGAATGAACAAATGCTGATCGCCGAGGCGATACCTGAGGCCGAAGAGCCCCTCCCACCCGCAGCACAAGACACCGAAACCAATGTCGGAGCGGCTGCATAAGCTGCTTGCCGCGGCGGGGGTAGGTTCCCGTCGCGAAATAGAGGAGTGGATCCGCGCGGGCCGCATCACGGTCAATGGCGAGGTGGCCACACTCGGACTCAGTATCGAGACGACCGATCGCATCATGATCGACAAACGGCCGTTTCGCTTCAAACGTGAGCTAAAAAGCGGCCTAGCCCGCCCGCCGCGTGTGCTGATCTACAACAAACCCGAAGGCGAGATCGTTTCGCGCGACGACCCGGAAGGTCGCACGACTGTCTTCCAGCAATTGCCGCGTATTAAGGGTGCAAAATGGATTTCAGTCGGGCGCCTGGATATCAATAGCGGCGGTTTGCTGCTGTTCACCACGTCCGGCGAGCTGGCGAATCGTTTGATGCACCCGAGTTATGAAATCGAGCGCGAGTACGCAGTACGCGTGATGGGCGTGTTAACTAAAGCGCAAATGCAACGCTTGGTCGATGGCGTGCAGTTAGAAGATGGCATTGGCAAATTCGACTATATCGAAGATCGCGGCGGCGAAGGTTCCAACCACTGGTATCACGTGGTCTTGAAAGAAGGCCACAAACGCGAAGTGCGCCGCATCTTTCAAGCGGGCGGGTTCCTAGTGTCGCGCCTGTTGCGCGTGCGTTACGGCAGTATCCGGCTTCCACCGCGTGTGAAGCGTGGACAGTTAATCGAGTTGGAGTTACCACAGGTCAATGCCTTGCTGGCTTCGGTGGGTTTGATCGAAGCGCCAGCGGAAAAAGTGCGTCCCCAGCGGAATGTTAAAAGCCGTGAAGAAAAACCTGCGCGGGAGGCTACCCCGCGCAAGCCTGGGCGCACGGGCGAAAAATCGGCCAGTAAAACCGCATCAGAGCGGAAACCCGGTGGACGTGCTCAGCCTCGCACTGGCAGAACTACTGGTGAAGAGGGCGCTCGCCCTAGGCGTAAACCTCGATAACGACGATTATTTCTTTTTCGTCAGGCGGTAAATTACATCCGCCGCCCAATCTTTTCCACCCAACCCAAACGCGATAGCTAAGGCCAAACACACTGCACCGAAGCCAATGGCAAAGGCCGTGGTGAGTAATTGTGTGCCAATATTGAGCTGCTCCAGGGCGACGAATACAACGAAAATCTGGATGGCGTATTCGGAAAGGGTGCTGATGGTTAGCGCGCCCTCGACCCCGATGTTTTTCAGATAGGCGAAGACGACGCGGTTGATCGCGCGCGCGAGCAGGGTGCCGAACACCAGCACGATGATGGCGATGATGATATTTGGTATATACAGCGCCACCTTGTGAAACAGCTCGGTCACCTTCGACAGGCCGAGGCTATCCGACACCAGGATGATCACCACCAGCATCACCAGCCAATACACCAACTCGGCCAGAATCTTGGTGAGCGAGACTTCGAGCTCGCCGTGTTTTAGAAAAGACTCAACGCCGGATTTTTTCGCGAGTTGATCAAAGTGAATGACACACAGAAATTTATTGAAGGCGGCGCGGATTAGCTTGGCGACGATCCAGCCGATGAAGAGCAGGAGCAAGGCCGCGAGCAATTGCGGGATAAAGGCGGCAAGCTTGGTCCAAAAAGAGGTGAGCGAGGCGACGAAGACATCGATCTGTTGCTGCATGGCTCCTCCTAAGTATTGTGCATCAGGGGTAACGCAAGCATGAATTAAAGACGGACTTGCGTCCTTTGTCAAAGCACTTACTGGACGATTAGTTGCTCGCGCGTCACGATGAAGACGCAATCGGTGCCGGCGCTCATTTCCGGCCAGGTAAATTCGATCTCGGGGAAGGCGGTTTCCAGTTCCGTGCGGTGATGTCCCAACTCAACGATGAGCACACCGCCAGCGTTTAAATGCTGGGGCGCCTGTTTCAAAATCATCCGAACGTGATCCAAGCCATCCTGGCCGCTGGCCAGGGCGAGCGCCGGTTCGTGCCGATACTCCTGGGGCAAGGCCGCCATCGCCGCTTGATCGACATAAGGCGGGTTGCTGACGATGATATCATAGCGGCGGCCAGCAAGCGCCGTGAACAGATCCGACGCTATCGGGGTCACTTGCTGCGCTAATCCGTAGTCGCTGATATTGCGGCGCGCCACTTCCAGCGCATCGGGCGAGAGATCGGCCGCGTCCACTTGCGCATGGGGGAAGGCATGCGCCAGCAATATGGCGAGGCAGCCTGAGCCGGTGCATAAATCCAGTGCGCTCGTGACGCCCTCCGCATCCGCCACCCACGGCGCGAGTTGCTCGCGCAGCAGCTCGGCAATGAAGGAGCGCGGCACGATCACCCGCTCGTCGACGTAGAAACGGAAATCGCCGAGCCAGGCTTCGTGCGTCAGGTAGGCGGCGGGGACGCGTTTGACGATGCGTTGTTCGATGAGATGCAGCGCGCTTTCCACTTCTGGCGGCAACAATTTCGCATCCAGAAACGGATCGAGGCGGTCGTGCGGCAGGTGCAGCGCGTGCAAGATCAAATAAGCGGCTTCATCCAGCGCATTGAGACAGCCGTGCCCGAAAAATAGCTCCGCTTCATTGAAGCGGCTGACTGCGAAACGTAATAAGTCGCGCGGGGTATGGAGTTGGGTGATGGCTTGCTTGAACACGGGCCGGGCTTACTTGAGTAGCTTTTCAAGCGTGCGCTGATAAATTTCGCGCAGCGGTTCGATGTGATCCAGCTCCACGCACTCGTTCAGCTTATGGATGGTGGCGTTGCGCGGGCCGAGCTCGATCACTTGCGGGCAAATGTCGGCGATGAAGCGTCCGTCCGAGGTGCCGCCGGAAGTGGAAAGCTCGGTGGCTATCCCCGTCACTTCCTTGATCGCGGCGGAAATCGCGTCCACCAGATTGCCGCGCCCGGTGAGATAGGGCTTGGAATATTCCCATTCGATGCCGTAATCCAGGCCGTGCCGATCGAGCAGCGCGAGCACGCGCGATTTGAGGCTCTCCACCGTGCTCGCGGTGCAGAAGCGGAAATTAAACAATATCTCGACCTCGCCGGGAATGACGTTGGTCGCACCGGTGCCGCCGCGAATATTGGAGATTTGCCAGGTGGTGGGCGGGAAGAATTCATTGCCTTTGTCCCATTCGGTGGCGGCAAGCTCGGCGATCGCGGGTGCGACGAGATGGATGGGATTCTTGGCGAGATGCGGATAAGCGATGTGGCCCTGGATGCCCTTGACGATCAAGTGTCCGGAGAGGGAGCCGCGCCGGCCGTTTTTCACCGTGTCGCCCAGTTTGTCCACGCAGGTCGGCTCGCCCACGATGCAATAGTCGATCAACTCATTGCGCGCTTGCAGCGTCTCAACCACCTTCACCGTGCCGTCCACCGCAATACCTTCTTCGTCCGAGGTGATGAGCAAGGCGATCGAGCCGGCATGGTGCGGGTGCTGTGCCACGAAACCTTCGATTGCGGTGATAAAAGCTGCGAGCGAGGTTTTCATGTCCGCCGCGCCGCGGCCGTACAGCTTGCCGTCGCGTTCGGTGGGGGTGAAGGGTTCGCTCACCCATTGCTCGGCCGGGCCGGTGGGTACCACATCGGTATGACCGGCAAAACAGAGGATAGGCCCGGTCGCGCCGCGCCGCGCCCAAAAATTATCCACATTGCCGAAGCGCATGGATTCGATCTTGAAGCCCAATTGCTTCAAGCGATCGATCAGTATTTCCTGGCAGCCGGCGTCATCCGGCGTGAGCGAGCGGCGCGCGATCAGCGCCTTGGCGAGTGACAATGTGCTACTGGGCATTGAATCCGGCCTCGATGAGTTGAATGGGGTCGGCAAACAAGCGCGCGAGCCAGGCGCGGGCTTTTTTGACCGTGTCGCAATTGGGGATGCCGTAGAGTTTCATCTTTAAGACCTTTTAACCACGGAGTACACAGAGTACACGGAGTACATTCAAACGCTTTCCTCCGTGTACTCTGTGTACTCCGTGGTTCAAGATTTTGAACTAGACCCCGCGCAGCAGTTCGTTGATGCCCACCTTCGACAGCGTTTTCGCATCGACCTTTTTCACGATCACCGCGCAATACAGGCTGTAGCTGCCGTCTTTCGAGGGCAGGTTGCCCGACACCACCACGGAGCCGGCAGGGATGCGGCCATAGCTCACTTCGCCGGTTTCACGATCGTAGATTTTGGTCGATTGGCCGATATACACGCCCATCGAGATCACCGAGTTATCCTCGACGATCACGCCTTCCACCACTTCGGAGCGCGCGCCGATGAAGCAGTTGTCGCCGATGATGGTGGGATTGGCTTGCACCGGCTCCAGCACGCCGCCGATGCCGACGCCGCCGGAGAGATGCACGTTCTTGCCGATCTGCGCGCAGGAGCCGACGGTGGCCCAGGTATCGACCATCGTGCCTTCGTCCACATAGGCGCCGATATTGACGTAAGACGGCATCAGCACTACGTTCTTGGCGATGTACGAGCCCTTGCGCACCGAGGCCGGCGGCACGACGCGGAAGCCGCCCTCGCGGAAATCGGTCGAGTTGTAGTCGGAGAATTTTGACGGCACTTTGTCGAAGTAATTGGTAAACCCGCCCTTGATGAAGAAATTGTCCTGCATGCGGAAGGACAGCAGCACGGCCTTCTTCAGCCATTGATGCGTGACCCACTGGCCATCGATTTTTTCCGCAACGCGCAATTTTCCTTTATCGAGTTGATTGATGACGAGCTCGACCGCTTCCTTAGTCTTGGCATCCACGCTGCGCGGGGTGATGTCGGCGCGGCGCTCGAAAGCTTCGTCGATGGTGGCTTGAATATCTTGCATGATCTGTTTTCCTAAACTGAAGTTTTGTTTTTGCCACAGAAATCACAGAGGGCACAGAGAAAGACTTTGCTCTGTGATCTCTGTGTCCTCTGTGGCTAAAGGGTTTTCACGAAGGCCTTAATCCGCTTGGCGGCTTCGAGACACTCGGTTTCATTCGCGACCAGCGCGATGCGCACAAAGTTCGCGCCGGGATTCGCGCCATGCGCCTCACGTGCGAGAAAGCTGCCTGGTAAAACCGTCACATTATAGTCCCGGTGCAAGGCCAGCGCGAATTCGGTATCGGCCATCGGCGTTTTCACCCAGTAGTAGAACGCGGCATCCGGCATGTCCACTTCCAGCGTTCCGGCCAACTCGGCCTTGAACGCGGCGAATTTCAGGCGATACAAACGCCGGTTCTCGATGACGTGCGCTTCGTCTCGCCACGCGGCAAGACTCGCCATCTGTACCGCCGGGCTCATGGCGCAGCCATGATAGGTGCGGTAGAGCAAAAATTTTTGCAGAATCTCCGCATCGCCCGCGACGAAACCGGAGCGCATGCCCGGCACATTGGAGCGTTTGGAGAGGCTGCTGAATACGACCAAATTGACAAAATTCTGCCGGCCCAGCTGCTGCGCGGCTTGCAGCGCGCCCAGCGGGGGATGGGCTTCATCGAAATAGATTTCCGAATAGCATTCGTCGGCGGCGATCACAAAGTTATAGCGATCAGACAAGGCGAACAATTCGCGCCAATCCTCCAGCGTCATCACGCGGCCGGTGGGGTTGCCGGGCGAGCACACGTACACGAGCTGGGTGCGTTGCAACACATCCGGCGGCACGGCGCCGAAATCCATGCGGTAGCCGTTGCCGGGCTGGGTGTTGAGGTAATAGGGCGTGGCCCCGGCCAGCAAGGCCGCGCCTTCATAGATTTGATAGAAGGGATTGGGTGAAATGATGACCGGCTGCTTGGCGCGGTCGATGATGGCTTGGGCGAAGGCGAACAGCGCCTCGCGGCTGCCATTCACCGGCAATACTTGGGTCTGCGGGTTGATATGCGGTATTTGGTAGCGCTTTTCCAGCCAATGCGCGATGCCGGCGCGCAGCCCATCCGCACCTTGCGTCGCGGGATAGCCCGCCAGGCCATCCAGATTTTGAATCAGCGCCTCGCGAATTAATGTAGGGGTGGCATGCTTGGGCTCGCCGATGGATAAGTTGATCGGTGTAAAATCCGCCGCAGGCGTGATGCCGTGAAACAGCGTGCGCAGCCGCTGGAACGGATAGGCTTGAAGCTTGGCGAGATCAGGATTCACAGCGGCACACCAGACAAAACCACGATTATAAGGGTAAGCCGAATGCCGACCAACCGCAGTCTCTATGCCATTTCCGGCTTGCTCACCGGCGCCACCGTATGGGGCGTGGTGTGGTATCCGTTCCGCCTGCTGGACGGCATGGGGGTGAATGGCATCGCTTCCACGCTGATCGTGTTTGCGGTCGCGCTTTGCATCGGCTTGATTGCCTACCGCCATGCCTTGCGCGAAATCAACCCGGGCGCGGCGCGCCTGATCTGGATCGGGCTGGCCGCGGGCTGGACCAATCTGGCCTATGTGGTGGCGGTGATCCACGGTGAAGTCGTGCGCGTCATGCTGCTGTTTTATCTCGCCCCCTTGTGGACGGTTTTTTTCGCGCGCTATTTCCTGGATGAGCGCTTGAATAAAGCCGCGATCCTGGTCATGGCGCTGGCACTTTCCGGCGCAGTGGTCATGTTGTGGCATCCGGAACTCGGCAAGCCCTGGCCGAAAAACGGCGCGGAGTGGATCGCGATTACGGCGGGCATCGCCTTCGCCCTGACCAATGTGCTGACGCGCCAAGCGGCGCAATTTTCCGTGCAATTGAAAGCGCTCGCGGTATGGAGCGGGGTGGTGGGGGTGGCCTTGATCTGGGCCTTGATCGAGCCGCCACAGTGGCAAAAGGCGGCGCAGCTCGATGTGGCGGGCTTCGGCTTGCTCTTCCTGGTTGGGCTGGTCATTTTCATCGCCACGGCGGCCATGCAGTATGGGCTGACCCACACCCCGGCGAATCAAGCCATCGTGATTTTGTTATTCGAGTTGGTGGTGGTGGCGGTATCGTCGTACTACTTGGCGCACGAAACCCTAAGCCTGCAAGAATGGATTGGCGGCGCGATGATCGTGGCGGCAAGCGTCTTTTCCGGCAGGATGGAAAAAGAAAAAACGGCCCACGCATGAAAATCACCCAACTACTGCATAGCTCGATCCTGGTTCAGGATATCGGCCAAGCGCGCGCGTTTTACGAAGGGGTATTGGGCTTAAGCCCGAGCACCCAGCGCCCGGACCTGGGCTATCCCGGCGTGTGGTATGAATTGGGCGCGCAGCAGATTCACGTACTCGCCTTGGCCAATGCGCCGCAAGCCATCCACGCCGAACATGGCGGGCGCGACCGGCATATCGCGCTGGCGGTCGACGATATCGCCGCGCTTAAAGCCAAACTCGATGAGTTGAAGATTGCTTACACCCTGAGCCGCTCCGGGCGGCGCGCCTTGTTCTGCCGCGACCCGGATGGGAATGCCTTGGAGTTTGTTGAAAACTAGCGCGGCCGGGAATGCAATGCGCGACGATGGTAGCGAAACAGCGTGCGCTCCAGCCACTCCTGCGCGTCTTCGCTCAGATGAATCAATTTGGCGTGAACTTTGGTTCCCTGGACGCCGGTGACATGCACCGGAAAAGTGAGTGGCCAGTGCAGGCGCGGTGACAGAAACAGGGTGAGCACGCCTTCGCTCCCGGCCGCGATGGGCGTGGCTGCATCCCATATCACTTCATCCGCGCCGAGTATGACCTCCACCCTGGGTGGGGCGGGTTGCTGTTTGCGCATCAGTTCCCCCACCAGTTGTAGCAATAAATCCACCTTAGCCTCCAAGCGCCCCGCGGCATGTTCTCCGGTGGCGCTGGCGTCTATCTCTCTATCATGGCTTTCCAACGCCGCAAGTGCTTGCAAGCAGACGAGGTTGCCGTGCATCCATTCGGCTATTAAGGGCTGGGGAAAAGAGGCGGTGGCAGCCCAAGCGAGCGGCAGGTGGGCATGCAGTGTAATTCCGGATTCGCTCATGTTTTCAGGATAGCAGTTTATCGCCAAATTGCGCCAAGCGCGCCGCGCCATAAGCCGCTTCGGCGTGCAGGGCGGGGCTGACCGGTACGCCTAAATGCAGTTCGCGGATCGCATGCCAGGCCATATTCTTTGCGCCGCCGCCTGCCGAGAGGACGCGTTTGACGGGGGTGGCGCCACACTTCGCGAGCAAAGCGTAGCCCAGGGTTTCTATGCTGGCAATGCCTTCCAATAGGCCATGCAGGAATTGCACATCGTTTGCCGGGCGCGGGGTAAGGCGCGGCGCGAGCTGCGGGTCATTGATTGGGAAACGCTCACCGATTGCCGGCAAGGGATAATAATCGAGCCCGCTGGGACGAGCCGGGTCGATTTGCTGGGATAGTTTGTCCAGCGCCGCGTCATCAAAGAATTGGCGCAGCACCGCGCCGCCACTGTTCGATGCGCCGCCGGCCAGCCAGCGCGAGCCTAGGCGGTGGCTGTAAATGCCGTAGCGCACATCTTCCACGCGCTGGGTCGAGAGCAGTTTCAGCACCAGCGTGGAGCCGAGCGAAGTGACGGCATCACCCGGTGTGCATGCGCCGCTGGCGATGAAGGCGGCGATGCTGTCAGTAGTGCCGGCGCGCACGCGGCAGGTAGGCGGAATATCCAGTTTGCTTGCCACCTCCCGCGTCACGGCGCCCAGCAAGGCGCCGGGCGTAAGCACCCGCGGCAAATAGGCCGAAACTTTGAGCGCACGCATCCAATCGGGCCAAGCCCGTGCGGCGGCGTCGTAGCCCAGCTTCAAAGCATTGTGGTAGTCGGCATAGCCCGGCTGGCCGGTGAGCATGGCGGCAAGCCAACTCGCTTGGTCGGTGAAATAAGCGGGGGCCTTGGCATGTGGCTGTTTGAGTGCATAGAGCAGTTTGGCGAGGCTGGCGCTGGGCGCCGCGGCGATGTGGCCACGCGGCGCGCAGGCGGCAATGCGTTCGGCTTCGACGCGCGCGTGATCGTCGTTATAAAGTTGCGGCGGATGCAGAGGCGTGTTGGTCTCATCGCACAGCAGCACGGTGGACGAGGTGCCATCGATGGCGATGGCTTTGATCCGATGCCGCACCGGGGCGGGCAGGGTGGCGAACAGCCAAGTCAACGCGTGCAGCCAGCTTTGCCATTGGTTGATGTCATAGGAACAATGCGCTTGCGCGATCAGGCTGCCATTGGCGTCGATCACTTGGGTGCGCGCACCGCTGGTGCCGAAATCAAGGCCGAGGTAAAGGTCGTTGTTCATCAAGTTGTGCATTTGTCATTTTTATAAGTGTACAACAATGTAATAATGTGCAAGCTATGCCCCTCAACTAAAGATAAGCGGATAGTGCATGTTCCGCCATTCATAGGAGGACTTCTTGTTTGAGATGCTGACCCCGATTCAGCTTTTGGCTGGTGCGGCCATTATCGCCATAGCCTATTTGGTGCGCGGCATTGCCGGCTTTGGTTCCGGTTTGATTGCGATCCCTTTGCTTGTCTTCATCATGCCAATCTCGACTGTCGTGCCGTTGATTTTGGTTTTGGACTATCTCGCATCGATTGGCATGGGGATGAGCAGCTGGCGCGAGATCTGCTGGAAGGAGGTGCTGTCGCTGTTGCCGTTTAGTTTTATCGGCACGATTGTCGCTTTTTTCTTTTTGCAGCAAATCGACACGGATATCCTGACTAAGGCGCTCGGCGTTTTTATTATTGTTTTTGGTTTGTATAGCCTGTCCGGGCACACCCCCCAAGTGGGTGCTGCACGGGCATGGGGTATATGGGCAGGGCTGTCAGGCGGCGTGGTTCACGTATTGTTCGGAACCGGGGGCCCATTTTATGTGACGTATTTTAAAGCCCGCGGTATAGACAAGGCCGCCTTTCGTGCGACGCTTGCCGCAGTCTTCATGATTGATGGCGCCGGGCGCCTGATCGGATTCGGGGCAACCGGGCATTTTTCGCTGGGCTTTCTTTACCTGCTCGCCGTGGCGGTTCCGCTTATGGCGGTTTTCCTCTATGCCGGAGGGCATATTCATACCAGGCTCACCCAAGCCGCATTTCAGCGCGCCATCAGCACGCTGTTAGTCGGGAGCGGCGCGATTTTATTGATGCGCTAGGCGTCCGGGTCACGGGTGATGACCGATCGCCCCTTCGTTCCCCGCCAATCAAATCGGCAAAGCCGGATGCCACACCGTTCCTCGGTACGGTTGACGTTAAGCAATACGTTAAGGCGTGATCTTCAAACTGACGATATAAACTGGAATTGGACCGTCACATGGTTAAAAAACGCGATGGACGAATTGGAACGGAGCATTTCCCCCGCGAGAATTATCGCCAATATTCTGGTGATCGCGGCGATGTTTGCGCCCCTGATCTGGAATGTGCGGCGTATGGTGGAAACCTATGGCGCCGGTTTTGATATTGTTAGTCTGTCCATCGCTGAACAACTCGGATTTGTCGCGCTCCTGATCTTGCCGGTCGTGGCATTGCGGTATTGGCGTATTCCGCGCAAATCCGAAACCACGCCATCCCTGTTCCAATAATCAACCCCGGGTATTTGAATCCGGCGCGAACTGCGTCAGATCGATCATCGGCTGGGGTTTCCAACCTTTCTTGCGATATTCCGCCACCACGTTGGTAAAAATCCCGCCCCGCACGTAGAACTTGGCCGTGAGCCGCATGAAGCGCGGCTTGGTGGCTTTCACCAGATCGTCCAAAATGCGGTTGGTCACGGCCTCATGAAACGCGCCTTCGTTGCGGAATGACCAGATATAGAGCTTGAGGCTCTTCAATTCCACGCATTGTTTTTCCGGGATGTAGTCCAGAAACAGGGTGGCGAAGTCCGGCTGGCCGGTCTTGGGACACAGGCAGGTGAACTCGGGAATCTCCATATGGATGTGAAAATCCCGGTTGGGGTTGGGATTATCGAATGTTTCCAGTGACTTGCTAGGTTTGCTCGGCATTTGTCGTTTCTTTAGGATGAATTGGGGTCAAAATTAGGTAAAATTATAAACCTGCCATGACGGCTAAAACTGAAACTCGCGTAGCGAGCCCAAGTCCCTCTCTCCCGCGTGCGGGAGAGAGCTAGGAGAGAGGGCAACGACAACAAGATGAGTAAGCCGTCTCAATTCCTTAAAATAACGAAGCCCGATTGTGCGTCTCACTCATATAAAGCTCGCTGGTTTTAAATCTTTCGTCGATCCCACGACCATTCACGTCCCCGGCCAACTCGTCGGCGTCGTCGGCCCCAACGGCTGCGGCAAATCCAATGTAATCGATGCCGTGCGCTGGGTGCTGGGCGAATCCTCGGCCAAGCATCTGCGCGGCGAGACCATGCAGGATGTGCTGTTCAACGGCTCCGGCGGGCGCAACCCGGTGTCGCGCGCCAGCGTCGAGCTGGTGTTCGACAACAGCCTGGGCCGCGCCGGCGGCCAGTGGTCGGCTTACGCCGAAGTCTCCACCAAGCGCGTGCTGGACCGCAATGGCGACTCCAATTACTACATCAATAATATCCATGTGCGCCGCCGCGACGTGATGGACATGTTCCTCGGCACCGGGGTCGGCGCGCGCGCCTATGCCATCATCGAGCAGGGCATGATTTCGCGCGTGATCGATGCCAAGCCGGAAGAGTTGCGCGTGTTTCTGGAAGAAGCGGCCGGTGTATCGATTTACAAGGAACGCCGGCGCGAGACCGAGAACCGCTTGCGCGATACGCGCGAAAACCTGGCCCGCGTCGAAGATATCCGGATTGAGCTGGGCAGCCAGCTTGAGCGCCTCTCCGCACAAGCCGAAGTCGCCAAGCATTATCACGCCTTGCATGAGCAGATGACCCACTCGCAGCACATGCTGTGGTTCCTGCGCAAACGTGAAGCGCAAGCGCAGTGGGAAAAAGCCACGCGCGAAGTAACGCGCCTGGTGAATGAACTGGAAGCCGAAACCGCGCGCCTGCGGGAAGCCGAGAGCCGCCTGGAAGCCGCGCGTGCAGATCATTACAGCGCCAGCGATCAGTTGCATGCCGTGCAGAGCGAGGTGTACGCGGCGAATGCCGAAGTGGCCAAGCTCGAACAGCAAATTCAGCACCAACGCGATAGCCGCAATCGCATCAACCAGCAAATCACTTCGCTCGAACAACAACTTGCACAGCATGAAACCCAGCGCGCGGGCGCCAATGAACAGCTCGCCGATTGGCGCGAGCAGCTCGAAGGCGCGGTAAAAGCCGCCGCCGAGACGGCTGAGTCGGCGAGTGGTGAACGCAATAAACTCCCCGCTGCGCAATCCGCCTTTGATGCCGCGCAATCGCGCAATGCCGAATTGCAGCGCCAGCTGTCCGAAGCGGAACAAAGCCGGCGCGTGGAAGAAACCCATTTTGCCCATGCCGAGAAGGCGCTGGAACAATACCGCATGCGCCTTGCGCGCTTGCAGCAAGAGTCAGCGCAACTGACCCGCCCCGACAGCGCGCAATTGGCCGCGCTGCAAGCGCAAGTGGCCGACCTGACCGGCCGCCTGAATACGGCGCGCAGCCAATACAGCGAGAAACATCAGCGCCAGCCCGATGCCGAACGCGCCGTGCGCGAAGCGCAGCGCAAGGTGCACGAGCATTTGCAAAATCTCGCCCGCCTCGACGCCCGCGTGCAGACGCTGACCCAGATGCAGAGCAATCTCGACCAGGACGAGAAGCTCAAGGCCTGGCTCGATAAACATCAGTTGGCGAGCTTCTCCCGCCTGTGGAAGAGCTTGGAAATTGAAGCCGGCTGGGACATCGCCTTGGAAGGCGTGTTGCGCGACCGCGTCAATTCGGTGGTGATGAACGATGTCGGCAACGCATCCCAATGGATGAGCGACATGCCGCCGGCGGCGATCAGCGTCGTGGATGGCGGTGCGGGCAGTATTAACGATGGCGAGACCAGTTCCAGCCTCACCCCGCTCAGCCGCTATGTGCGCTGGCGCGGCCAGGGTGGCGGCTGTGTGGCCGATTGGCTGCATGGTGTGTATGCGGTGGCGGATTGCAGCGAAGCGCTGTCGCAGCGCAACGCACTCAAGCCGGGCGAGTTGATCGTGTGCCAAGCGGGCCATGTGGTGACGCGCCATGGCGTGAGCTTCCACGGCGAACAATCGCCGCTGCATTCGGTGCTGATGCGCCAACGCGAAATCGAAACGCTGCAGGCGGAAATTCAAGCCGGCAAGAACGCGCAAAGCGGCATCGAAGCCGGTGTGACGGAAGCCGAGGAGCGCAGCGCCGCACTGAAGACCGAACTCGCGACCGGACAGGCCGAGATCAGCCGCGTGCAGCAAGAGCTGCACCGGGTGCAAATGGATGCCCAACGCATGGCGCAGCTGGAGCAGCAAGCGGCGCAACGCGGCGGCGCGATCGAGCGTGAAATCGGCGAAGTCACTATTGCACTGGGCACGGAGGATGCGAATCGCGCGCGCATCGGTGAAAACCTCAAAACTCAGCGCATCGCGATCGAAGCCTTGCTGGCCGATATGCAAGACGCCAAGATCGTGCGCGAGGAAGCCACCGCCACCCTTAATCGCCAGCGAGATGCCTTAATGCTTGCCGAGCGCGCCGCACAGGAAGCGGCGTTCAACGAGCGCGCCGCGCGCGCCAAAATCCAGGAACTGGAAAACATTGCACGTCTGGCCGAGGAAAGCCTCAACCGGATCAACGTCGAGAAATCGAAGCTGAGCCTGGAACGCGATGGGCTGGACGAAGCCCCGCTTAAGTTGGACCTGGATGGGGCACTCGAAACGCGTCAAGCAGCGGAAGTGAAACTTGCTGCGGCGCGCGATGTGCTGGCGCAGGCGACGCTGGCGCTGCAAGCGGTGGAGCAAGCGCGCCTCGGCTCCGAGCAGCGGCACGACCCGTTGCGCGACAAATTGGAGCAAGCGCGCCTCAAGGAACAGGAAGCACGCTTGGCCGACGAGCAAGCCGCCGCGCAGCTACAGGAAGCCGCCGCGAATCTTGAACAGCTTGCCGAGCAAGCGGAAAAGGGCGCCAAGGCCGATCATCTGCAACGCGAAATCAATCGTCTGAAACAGGAAATCGAAGCATTGGGTGCGGTGAATCTGGCGGCGCTGGATGAATTGCAAGCGGCGAGCGAGCGCAAACAGTATCTCGATGCACAAGCAGCCGATTTGTTGGAAGCCGTAGAGACGCTGGAACAAGCGATTCGCAAAATCGACCATGAAACGCGCGAGCGCCTGCAAGCTACTTACGACACAGTTAATGGCTACTTCAAGGAATTGTTCCCGAGCATTTTTGGCGGCGGCCATGCAGAACTGGTGCTGACCGGCGATGAAATTCTCGACGCGGGGGTGCAGCTCATCGCGCAGCCGCCGGGCAAGCGCAATAACTCCATCCACCTGCTGTCGGGTGGCGAGAAGGCGCTGACCGCACTAGCACTGGTATTCTCGCTGTTCCGCCTCAACCCCGCGCCGTTCTGCCTGCTGGACGAAGTGGACGCGCCCTTGGATGACGCCAACACCGAACGTTACTGCGAGCTGGTGAAGAAAATGTCGGAACACACACAGTTCATGTTCATCACCCATAACAAGATCACCATGGAAATGGCCGAGCAATTGGTGGGGGTCACCATGCCTGAATCCGGCGTATCACGCATTGTGGCGGTGGATGTCGATGTCGCCATGAAAATGCAAGAACAAGCCGTCGCCTAATCGTCATGGCCTTCTGGAAACTAAAAATATAATGAGCGATCTGCATTTAAGCCTGATGGGCTTCGGACTCTTGGTCATTATCGGAGTCGTGGTTTATAACTGGATTCAGGAGCGCAGGTTTCGCAAGATCGCGCAGCAGCGCTTTCAAGCGCCGCGCGAAGATGTGCTGATGACCGAGCCTGATCCGTCCATCGGTGCGACGACCCTCGGCCGCGCCACGCTCAATGATGTACGCATCGAGCCGAAGTTGAGCGAGGAAGATTCTGCTTTGATTGAACCCGAAGTCGAACCTGAGCCCGAGGTTGAGGCAACGCCGTTAGCGCCTGCCGCGAAGACACGTAAAGCCGGGAGTGAAATACCGGCGCCGATTGACGTCAACATCGACTATGTCGTGCGCCTGGATTTTGCCGAGCCGGTGCAAGCCGCCGCATTGCGCGCCGCGCTGGGCGCTTCGAATCCGGGCAAGACACTCATTTGGCGCGGCCTGGACGCCACCGGCCAGTGGGAAGACGTGACGAGCGCGCGCGATCGCGTGGAGTTTTCTGCCCTGTATGGCGCCTTGCAGTTGGCGGACCGGGCGGGTGCGCTGACGGGTGAAGAGATCACGGAATTTTCCAGCCAGGTGCAACAGGCGGCGGAAACCTTGATGGCGGTGGCGCAGATGCCGGAACGACAGATCGCGCTGGATACAGCGGCCAAGCTGGATGAGTTCTGCGCCGATGTGGATATTTTGGTGGGCATCAATGTGATCGCGCTGGATCAGGATACCTTTCCGGGCACCAAAATCCGTGCCCTGGCCGAGGCGGGCGGCTTTAAGCTGGCAAGCGATGGCACGTATCAATACCACGATGATCACGGGGCGGTGTTGTACACCTTGACCAATCAAGAATCGGCGCCGTTCAAAACGCAGGAAATGAAATACCTGAATACCCATGGCCTGACATTGCTGTTCGATGTGCCGCGCATCCCGAACGGTTTGCGTTCATTCGATCACATGATTCAATTCGCGCGCCAATTGTCCGATTCCCTCAAAGGCATGCTGGTGGACGACAATCTGCGGCCCTTGACCGACGAAGGCATCGCCAAGATCAAACAGCAGATTTCGATGATTTACGGCAAGATGGATAAGCACGGCATTCCGGCCGGTTCGGCGCGCGCGCAGCGGCTGTTTTCCTGAAAATCAGCTTCAATAAACCTATTTTTAACCACGAATAAACACGAATGAACACGAATATCTGTTCAAAAGTTGGTTTTATTTGTGTGCATCCGTGTTCATTCGTGGTTCAGTTTTGATTTTCAATTCATGAACATTCCTCACGCTATCAGCGCCCGAGTCAAGCAACTGCGCGAGGAAATCGAGACCCACAATTACCGCTATTACGTGCTCGACGCGCCGACGATCCCGGATGCGGAATTCGACAAGTTGTTCCGCGAATTGCAAGCGCTCGAAGCCGACTATCCCTCCCTTGCCACCCCTGATTCGCCCACCCAGCGCGTAGGCGCCAGCCCCACCACTGAATTTGCCCAAGTGACGCATCGCGTGCCGATGTTGTCGCTCAACAATGCGTTCGAGGACGAGGAGGTCGAGGCCTTCGACCGCCGCGTGCGCGAAGGGCTGGGGCGCGACAATATCGACTATGCGGTGGAACCCAAATTCGATGGCCTCGCATTGAGCCTGGTATATGAGCAGGGCGTGCTTACCCAAGCGGCGACACGCGGCGACGGCTATACCGGCGAGGACGTGACGGCGAATATCCGCACGATTCACGCCATCCCCTTGAAGCTGCACGCCGCCCACCCGCCGCGGCTGCTCGAAGTGCGCGGCGAGGTGCTGATGCTGAAGCGCGATTTCGAGCGCTTGAACGCCGCGCAGCGCGCCAAGGGGGAAAAGGAGTTCGCCAATCCGCGCAATGCCGCCGCCGGCTCGCTGCGCCAGCTCGACCCGCGCATCAGCGCGTCGCGCAATCTGACTTTTTTTTCCTATGCCATCGGCGCGGTAGCGGGCGCGCGATTGCCGCGCCTGCAAAGCCAAGTCATGGATTGGCTGGCCGAGCTGCATTTTCCGGTTTGTTCCGAGCGGCGCGTGGTAACGGGAATTGCCGGCCTGCTGGCGTATTACCGCACGATCGGCTCACAGCGCGAATCGCTGCCGTATGAAATCGACGGGGTGGTGTACAAGGTGAACGATCTCGCCGCGCAAAATGAATTGGGCTTCGTTTCGCGCGCACCGCGCTTCGCCGTGGCGCATAAATATCCCGCGCAGGAGATGATGACCGAGGTGCTGGATATCGACGTGCAGGTCGGCCGCACCGGCGCCATCACGCCGGTGGCGCGGCTGAAACCGGTGTTTGTCGGCGGCGTGACGGTAACCAATGCCACCCTGCACAACGAAGACGAGGTGCGGCGCAAGGACGTGCACATCGGTGATTTCGTGATCGTGCGCCGCGCCGGGGACGTGATTCCGGAAGTGGTGAGCGTGGTGAAAGAGAAGCGGCCAAAAAATGTGCGGCCGTTCATGATGCCAACCCGGTGCCCGGTGTGCGGCTCGCATATCGTTAAGTTGCTGGATGAAGCGGTGGCGCGCTGCACCGGCGGGCTGTTTTGCCCGGCGCAGCGCAAGCAGGCCTTGCTGCATTTCGCCAGCCGCCGTGCAATGGATATTGAAGGGCTGGGGGATAAATTGGTCGAACAGTTGGTGGATAGCGGTCTCGTCCACACCCCGGCCGATATCTACACACTCGATAGGCAAGCGCTGGTGAATTTGGAGCGCATGGCGGAAAAGTCGGCATCGAATATTTTGGCCGCGATCGAACACAGCAAACAGACCACGCTGGAACGCTTCATCTACGCGCTGGGCATCCGCAATGTGGGTGAAGCCACGGCCAAGGAACTGGCGCGTTACTTCGGCTCGCTCGATAATTTGCTGGATGCCGTTGAAGCGCAATTGACTGAAGTGCCGGACATTGGCCCGATCGTGGCCGAGAGCATCGCGCAATTTTTCGCCGAGCCGCACAACCGGGAAGTCATCGAATCCCTGCGCACCGCCGGCGTGATCTGGTCCGAAGGCAAGGGCAAGCAGGCGTTGGCGCAAACCGCGATCAGCGGCAAAACGTTTGTGCTGACGGGCGCCTTGCCCACGCTCTCGCGCGAGCAAGCCCGTGAAATGATCGAGGCCGCGGGCGGCAAGGTAGCCGGCAGCGTTTCGAAAAAGACCGACTATGTCGTGGTGGGCAGTGACGCCGGCAGCAAACTGGCCAAGGCGCAAGAACTGGGCGTGCCCTTGCTGGATGAGGATGGCCTGCGTGCATTATTGGATCAAGCATAGTCATTAATCTTCCGCCAATTACTGCTAAAATCCAGCGCCATCCAAGGAGCGATGCCAATCATGACGAAAAAAATCCGCAAAGCCGTGTTTCCCGTGGCCGGGATGGGCACGCGCTTTTTGCCCGCGACCAAGGCCAGCCCGAAGGAGATGCTGCCGATCGTGGATAAGCCGCTGATCCAATACGCGGTGGAGGAAGCGATCGCCGCCGGCATCACCGAAATGATTTTCGTCACCGGGCGCAACAAGCGCGCCATCGAAGACCACTTCGACAAAGCCTATGAGCTCGAAGCCGAGCTGACCGCGCGCGGCAAGACCCGCACCATCGAACAATTGCGCGGCATCCTGCCTTCCAATGTCACCTGCGTGTATACCCGCCAGGCGGAAGCCTTGGGGCTGGGGCATGCGGTGCTGTGCGCCGCTTCGGTGGTGGGTGACGAGCCGTTCGCGGTGATCCTGGCCGATGACTTGATCGACGGCAACCCGCCGGCGCTGAAACAGATGGTGGCATTGTACGAAGAGCACGCCAGTTCGGTGCTGGGGGTGGAAAATGTGCCGCGCGCGAATACCGGCGCCTACGGCATTGTGGATAGCCACGCGGTTTCCGATCGCGTGCAGCGCGTGACCGGCATCGTGGAAAAACCCAAACCGGAGGCAGCGCCTTCCACCCTGGCGGTGGTCGGGCGCTATATCCTGACGCCGCGTATATTTCGCATGCTGGAGCAGGTGAAGCCGGGCGCCGGCGGCGAGATCCAGCTCACCGACGGCATCGCCGCGCTGATTGAATACGAGGCGATTTTTGCCTATCAGTTTGACGGCGTGCGCTACGATTGCGGCGGCAAAATGGGCTACCTGCAAGCGACAATGGGTTATGCTTTAAAACATCCCGAGATCGGCGATGCATTCCGGGAATATCTGACGTCGATGCATTGCGATTTGCCCAAACGCTGAGTCCGAAGGAGCCTGCCCATGGCTAACAAACTCATGATTGTGATGGTGAACACCGATCCCAAGAACAGCGCGGAATTAGGCGCACCGTTTTTTCAAGCCACGGTGGCGGCGGCGATGGAATATGAGGTCGAAGTGATTCTGACCGCGGGCGCGGGCGAGTTGGCGATACGCGGCGTGGCCGAAAAATTGCATGCGAAGGAGGGCTCAACCATCAGCGTGTACGACTATATCAAGGATGCGCACGCGGCCGGCGTGAAATTCAAGGTGTGCACGCCGACGCTGGAGCTTTGGGGCGAAGATCTGATCCCGGAAATCGAAGAAACCGTGGGCGGCTCCTATGTCATCCAGCAGGCGATGGACGATAACACCGTGACGTTTACCTACTGATCCTTGCATGCATACGCGCGAACAGGCATTGAAAATACTCGATTCGGCGGAGCGGCTTTGCTCCGCCGAATTCGTATCCGATTCGGTGTCGCGCGTGGCGCGGGAGATCACCGCCCAACTCGGCGAGCGCTATCCCATCGTGCTGTCGGTGATGGGCGGCGCCATCGTGTTCGCCGGCCAATTATTGCCGCAACTGCGCTTTCCGCTCGATCTCGATTACATCCACGCCACGCGCTACCGCAACAGCACGCAAGGCCAGGATATCGCCTGGAAGGTGATGCCGAAAGAAGATGTGAAAGGCCGCGTGGTGCTGGTGATAGACGACATCCTGGACGAGGGCCATACGCTGGCGGCGGTGCGCGACAAGCTGCTGCAAATGGGCGCTGCGGAATTTTATTGCGCCGTGCTGGCGGATAAGGAAATCGGCCAAGCCAAACCGATCCGGGCCGACTACATCGGCTTGCAACTTCCCAATCGCTATGTTTTCGGCTGCGGCATGGACGTGCAAGGCATGTGGCGCAACCTGCCGGAAATCTACGCGCTGAAGGAATGAGCGTCCCTGCCACCCTGGAAAATCTGCTGATCGAGGCGCATCGGCTGTTTTCCCTGCGCGATTTCCCTGCGGCGGAGGCGCACTGCCAGCACGCGCTGAGCCGCTATCCCGGCGACCCGAACGTGCTGCACCTGCTGGGCGCCATTGCGGCGGGGCAGGGGCAGGCCGCGCGCGCTGCCGCCTATTTCGAAATCGCGGCAAAATCCTTGCCGGAGAATCCCCAAGTCTTTTTCAATCTCGGCTCGGCGCAATTGTCCTTGGTCAATCCCGTGGCGGCGCAAGCGGCATTTGCGCGTGCGCTGGCGCTGCGCCCGGATTTTCCCGAAGCGCTCAACAATCTCGGCTGTGCATTGGAAGCGCAGGAGCAATATGTAGCGGCGCAAGCGCGCTTCGAGCAAGCCTTGGAATGCGCGCCGCGCTTTGTCGATGCGCGCGCCAATCTGGGCCGGGTATTGCTGCGCGCCGGCAGCCCCGAGGCAGCAAAGCACCAGTTGGAGCAAGCCCTATTGATGGCGCCGGATCATGTTTCCAGCCTGCATTATTTAGGGCTGACCGAGAAGGCGCTGGGCAATTACGCCGGCGCGGAAGCGGCGCTGAGCCAGGCCGTCCATTTGCAGCCGCGCGCGCCGGAACTGCGCAATAATCTGGGCAATGTGTTGGTGGCCCAAGGCAAGTACGCGGCGGCGATGACGCACTATGCGGAAGCGCTGGCCTTGGAGCCGCACAATCCGGCGGCGGCGCTGAACTTGGCGAATGCCTTATCGCGCCAAGGTTTCGTTGATGAGGCGATTGCGCGCTATGACCAGGCGCTTGCGCTCAAGCCCGATCTGGCCGAAGCGCAGTGGGGCCGCGCGCTGGCGTATTTGCAGAAGGGCGATCTGGTGCGCGGCTGGGAAGGTTATGAATGGCGCTTCCTGTTCCAGCAAGCTTACCCGCATCGTTACGCCAAGCCCTACTGGAACGGTGAACCGTTCGCGGGCAAGCGGCTCTTGATTTACGATGAAATCGGCTACGGCGACGTGTTTCAATTCGCGCGCTATTTGCCGCTGGTGAAGGCGCGCGGCGGTACCGTGCTGTTTGAAGTGAAACCGGGCTTGCAGCCCGCTTTGCGCGGCTTGGCCGGCGTGGACCAGTGGCTGGAGCGTAGCGTGCAAGCAGTGGATGAAAGCCGGTTCGACCTGCACCTGCCGCTGGAGAGTTTGCCCGGCGTATTCGGCACCACGCTGGACACGATTCCCAGCGGCGTGCCGTATTTATTCGCGGATGACGCGGTGAGTTTGAAGTGGCGCGCACGCATCGCGCCCAGCCCGGCACTCAAGGTCGGTCTGGTCTGGGCGGGCAACCCGGATAGCGCCTACGATCAGGCGCGGTCATGCACCTTGCGCGACTTGGCGCCGCTGCTCGAGATTCCCGGCTGCCGCTTTTACAGCCTGCAAGTCGGCAAGGCGGCATCGGATATGCGCGACGCCGGTGTGCCGCTGATTCCCTTGGGTGAGGACTTTCGCGATTTCGGCGACACGGCGGCGGCGATGAGCCAACTCGATCTCATCATCACCGTGGAAACCGCGGCAGCGCATCTGGCCGGCGCACTGGGCAAGCCGGCGTGGGTATTGCTGGCGAAAGTTCCGGCCTGGCGCTGGCTGCTGGATCGGGCCGATAGCCCGTGGTACCCGACGCTGCGCTTGTTCCGGCAAACGCAGGCGGGAGACTGGGCGTCAGTGATCGCGGCGCTCGCGCAAGCACTTGAGCAATATGTTAAAGTTCATCATGGAAACCACGAATAAACACGAATGAACACCAATGAAAATCATCCTGGTTTTTTAGTGTCCATTCGTGTTCATTCGTGGTTCAAAGCTTTTTCATAATCATTCTTTAAGACAAACCCTATGCTCTCAATTATCGGCGGCTCCGGCCTGACGCAACTCGCCAACCTTGAAATTACCCATCGCCAAGTGATCCGCACGCCCTTCGGCGAGCCCTCCGGCGCGCTGACTATCGGCCGGCTATCGAACGAGGAAATCATTTTTCTGGCGCGGCACGGCTACGGCCATACCATCCCGCCGCACGAAGTGAACTACCGCGCAAATATCTGGGCGATCCACTCGCGCGGCGTCAAGGATCTGGTGTCGGTGGCCTCGGTCGGGGGCATTCATGCGGATTTGAAGCCGGGCACGATTGTGATCCCGGATCAGATCATCGATTACACGCATGGCCGCAAAACCACCTTTCGCGAAGGCAAGGACAAGCCGGTGGTGCACATGGATTTCACCGAGCCGTATTGCCAAAAAATGCGCGAGCTTTGTTTGCGCGCGGCGCAGGCAGCGGGCGAGACCTGTGTTGATGGCGGCGTCTATGCGGCGGTGCAGGGGCCGCGCCTGGAATCGAAAGCGGAGATCAATCGCCTGGAGCGTGACGGCGCGACCATGGTGGGCATGACCGGCATGCCGGAAGCCGGGCTCGCCAAGGAAATCGGGCTGTGTTACGCCACGATCGGCGTGGTGGCGAATTTCGCCGCGGGCCGCGGATCGAGCAAGGACGCGGTGCATTACGATGAAGTCGAAGCGGTGTTGAAGCAATCCATGCAGCGCGTGCGCAACATCCTCGAGCATTTGGTTGCCTTGCACGCCAGCTAGGCCATGAGCGTCAGAGAAATTCTCCGCATGGGCGATCCGCGTCTGCTGCGCGTGGCGGAACTGGTGGATCGTTTCGACACACCGGAACTCCACGCACTCATCCAGGACCTGCGCGACACCATGGCGGATGAAAATGGCGCGGGGCTTGCCGCCCCGCAAATCGGCGTCAACCAGCAATTGGTGATTTTCGGCGTGGAGCACAACCCGCGCTATCCCGATGCCGAACAAGTGCCTTTCACGATTCTGATCAATCCCACGCTGTATAAACTGGACGAGGAGATGGAAGACGGCTGGGAAGGTTGTCTTTCCGTGCCGGGCATGCGCGGTGTCGTGCCGCGTTTCAAACGCTTGCGCTATACCGGTGTGGATGCTGCGGGCAATCCCATCGACCGCACGGTGGAGGGATTCCACGCGCGAGTGGTGCAGCATGAGTGCGATCATCTGTATGGCGTGCTGTATCCGATGCGCATGAAAGATATGCGTCAATTCGGTTTTACCGACGTACTTTTCCCCGATCAGGACTCGCCGGAAGACTAATTTCTCTGCATTTAGAGTCAATTCAAAGCTTAAGAAGCGTCAAAGCCGACCGATAATGTTCTAAACTACGGCCTGCGGTCTTGAGTCTGCATATACAATATATTGATAAATAAGGTTATTTAATGGTTTCGAGCAGCAAACAGCCGGTCGACGTGCTGTTTATCAACCCCGGCAATCGCCGTGCGGTCTATCAAAAGTTGGGAGATGATTTCTCGGCCATCGAGCCTCCCTCGCTCGCCGGGCTATTCGCGACCTATGTCCGCAACAAAGGCCTAAGCGTGGCCATCGTCGATGCGCCGGCGTACAACCTCAGCCCGGAGGAAGCCGCGCAACAAGTGGCCGATCAATACGAGCCGGTGCTGATCGCCATGGTGGTGTACGGCTTCCAGCCCTCGGCCTCGACCCAGAACATGCCCGCCGCTGGCGCAACTTGCCGCGCACTGAAAGCGATTAATCCGAACTACAAAATCCTCATGACCGGGACCCACCCAGCCGCGCTGCCCGAGCGCACCATGCGGGAAGAAGCGTGCGACTACGTGTGCGACCGCGAAGGCCCGGAGACCATTCTGCAAACCGCGCAAGCCTTGAAAACTGCGCACCCCCCCAAGCTCAACGACATTCCCAGCCTTTGGTATCGTTTTGGCGGCGTGATCATGAACAACCCGCCGGCGCCGCTGATGGATGATCTGGATGCCGAGATGCCGAGCGTGGCCTGGGATTTGCTGCCGATGGATAAATATCGCGCGCACAACTGGCATTGCTTCGAACATATCCACCAGCGCCAGCCCTATGTGTCGCTGCATACCAGCCTCGGCTGCCCGTACAAATGCTCGTTCTGCTGCATCAATGCACCCTTCGGCAAGCCCTCGTATCGCATGTGGTCGCCCGACACGGTGATCAAGGAAATCGACGAACTGGTGAATAAATACGGCGTGAAAAACATCAAGTTCGTGGACGAGATGTTCGTGCTGAACAAAAATCACGTGATCGGCATCTGCGACCGCATCATCGAGCGCGGCTACGATCTCAACATCTGGGCCTATGCGCGGGTGGATACGGTGAAGGACGAGTTTCTGGACAAGTTGAAGCGCGCCGGCTTCCGCTGGCTGGCGCTGGGCATCGAGTCCGGTTCCAAGCACGTGCGCGACGGCGTGGAGAAGGGCCGCTTTGGCCGGGAGGAGATTCTGCAAGTGGTGCGCAAGATTCAGGATGCGGGCATCAACGTCATCGGCAATTACATCTTCGGCCTGCCCGACGACACCTTCGAGTCGATGCAGGAAACGCTCGACCTCGCGATCGAAGCCAATTGCGAATTCGCCAACTTCTATTGCGCCATGGCCTATCCCGGCTCCAAGCTCTACACCCTGGCGCTCGAAAAGGGCTGGGAACTGCCGGATAACTGGATCGGCTACTCGCAGCACAGTTTTGAAACCCTGCCGCTGCGCACCGACGTGCTGAGCGCGGCCGAGGTCTTGAAATTCCGCGATGAAGCCTTCATGACCTATTTCAAGAACCCGCGCTATCTGGCGCTGGTGGAGAAAAAATTCGGGCCGGAAGTGTTGCGGCACATCGAGCAGATGACCCGGATCCAACTCAAGCGAAAGCTGTATTCCCCCGGAGGGGAGGCTCTGCGCTCATGATTATCAGCCGTACTCCCTTTCGCATTTCCTTTTTCGGCGGCGGCACGGATTATCCGGCCTGGTACCGCGAACACGGCGGCGCGGTGCTGGCGACGGCGATCGACAAATACTGCTACATCAGTTGCCGCTATCTGCCGCCTTTTTTCGAGCATAAATACCGCATCGTCTATTCCCGCATCGAGAATGTGGCGGAGTTGTCGCAGATCGAGCATCCGGCGGTGCGCGAGGTGCTGCAATGGATGAATTGCGTGCGCGGGATCGAAGTGCATCATGACGGCGATCTGCCGGCGCGCTCCGGGCTCGGTTCCAGCTCTTCCTTCACGGTCGGCCTGATCAATGCGCTGATGGCGATGAAGGGGATGTACGTCACCAAGGAAAAGCTGTTGCAGCATGCGCTTCATGTCGAGCAGGATCTGATCCAGGAGAATGTCGGCTCGCAAGATCAAGTGTCCGCGGCCTATGGCGGCTTCAACAAGATCGAGTTCCATCAAGACGGCTCGATAGACGTCAATCCGGTGATCTTGCGCCCGGAACGGCGCGAGTCGCTGGAATCGCATTTGATGCTGTTTTTTACCGGCATTTCGCGCTATGCCTCGGACGTGGCCAAGGCCAAGATCGACAATCTCAATCAACGCAAGACCGAGCTGCGCATGATGCGCGCGCTGGTGGATGAAGCGCTCAGCATTCTCGGGAGCGAAAAGGACAACTTCGACGATTTCGGCAAGCTCCTGAACGAAAATTGGCAATACAAGCGCAAGCTGTCAGACAAGGTGACCACCCCCGAGATCGACCAGATCTATGAAGCGGCGATATCGGCGGGCGCGCTCGGCGGCAAGCTGCTGGGCGCGGGCGGTGGCGGCTTCCTGATGTTTTTTGCGCGTCCCGAGCAGCATGCCGCGATCCGTGAAAAATTGAAGGGCTTGATCTATGTGCCGATTAAATTCGACACCTCGGGCAGCAAGATTGTGATGTATCAACCGAATGGATTAGGTTAAACAATGATTCGCTACGACTACCACGGTACCGGCTTTGCCGGCTGGCAGGAAAAGCTAAGCCACTACGAGCCGGTGTTCCTGCTCAAGCTGTTCCGCGACATGTTGCGCATCCGCATCATCGAGGAAGAAATCGAGCGCCGCTATTGGCAAGACCACATGAAGTCGCCGATCCATTTGGTGATCGGGCAGGAGGCGACCTCGGTCGGCGCCTGCGCGGCCTTGACGCATGCCGATTTGCTCTACGCCAGCCACCGCACGCACGGCAACTATTTTGCCAAAGGCGGCGATCTGAAAGCCATGTTGTGCGAAATGCATTGCCGCATCAATGGTTGCGTCGGGTCGCGCGGCGGTTCGATGCACTTGATGGATAAATCGGTCGGCATGGCCGGCAGCTCGGCCATCGTCGCCGGCGTGGTGCCGATCGCCACCGGCGCGGCATTCGCCGCACAGATGCAAAACGCGAGTTATGTGACGACGGTGTTTCTCGGCGATGCCGCCACCGAAGAGGGAGCGGTGTCCGAGGCGCTCAACTTCGCGGCGCTGAAGCAACTGCCCATCATCTATTTCTGCGAGAATAATTTTTACTCGGTGCAATCGCCGCTGCATACCCGTCAGCCCAAGCGCGAAATCTACAAATGGGCGGCAAGCTATGGCATGCCGAGCGTGCTGGTGGATGGCACGAATGTATTGGCGGTGTATGAGGCCATGCAAGCGGCGGTGGCGCGCGCCAGGCAAGGCGGCGGCCCCACCTTCATCGAATCGCCGGTGTATCGCTTCCGCGCCCATGGCGGGGCGGGCGACGACAGCAAGACCGGCTATCGCGATATCGCCGAGCGCGAGGCGTGGCAAAAAGTCTGCCCGATCGAAACCTATTTTGCGTTTCTGAAATCGGCCGGCCTGATCGACGAGCAGGCGCGCAAAGTCATGGCGGGCGAAATCATGGCGGAGACGATGGAAGCCTTCGACTTCGCGCTCGCCAGCCCCAATCCAAGCGAAGCCGATTTGTACACGCATGTGTACGCTGATTGAGAGGCCACACACATGCCGTGGGATGAAGGTTTAGTCAATTCGCTGGTGTATGACGCACCCGATCCGAAGGAAGGGCGGGTGTTGGGCTATGCCAAGGCCGTGAACGAGGCGCTGGAGATCGCGCTCGAGCAGGATCCCTCGGTGTTTGTGTTCGGCCAGGGCGTGGATGACCCGACCGCGATGTTTGGCGTGACCAAGGATCTGCAGGATAAATTCGGCGAGAAGCGCGTGTTCGATTCACCCCTGTCGGAAGAGGGCATGATGGGCATGAGCGTCGGCGCGGCGATGAACGGTTTGCGCCCGGTATTCATGCACAACCGGCCGGATTTCATTCTGCTGGCGTTCAACCAGTTGGTGACGCACGCCGCGAAAATGCATTACATGGACAACGGCCTGACCAAGGTACCCATGGTGGTGTGGGCCGCCATCGGCCGCGGCTGGGGTTCCGGCGCGCAGCATTCGCAGGCGATTCAAGGCTTGCTGATCGGCGTGCCGGGCTTGAAAATCGTGATGCCGAGCTCGCCGTATGACGCCAAGGGCCTGATGCTCTCCGCCATCCTCGACAACAACCCGGTGCTGGTGTTCGAGCATCGCTGGCTGATGAAAAAAGACGGCATCGTGCCTGAAGGTTTTTACCGCGTGCCGCTGGGCAAAGGCATCTACCGCCGGCGCGGCAAGGACGTGACCATCGTCGGCGCATCCCATGCCTTGGAGTTGGGCTTGCAAGCCGCCAACAAATTGGCTGCCGAGGGCATCGACGCCGAAGTGATCGACCTGCGCACGATCAAACCCCTGGACGAAGAAATCATCGCCGAGTCGCTGAAAAAAACCGGGCGCCTGGTGGTGGTGGACACGGGCTGGGCGATGGGCGGCGTATGCGCCGAGATCGGCTGCCTCGCCGCCGAAAAATGGTTCGATTCGCTCAAAGCGCCGGTGCGCCGCATCGGCTTGCCGGACATTCCGCACCCGGCCGGCTATACCCTGGAACAATTTCTCTATCCGGATGTGAAGCGCATCAGCACGACGATTCGCGAGTTGTGTGGAAAGTAATCGGTATTAAAGGCAATGGACAGGATTAACAGGATTTTTCTTGTGGTTAGTTACTGAGCAGGTCGGTAAATAGTGCGTAACTGGATTCACCGTGCGCCCCCTCTCCCCTTGTGGGAGAGGGTTGGGGAGAGGGGTAGAAACAGCTCATATTTTCACCCTCTCCCCAGCCCTCCCCCATCAAGGGGGAGGGGGCGATTTGCCGAGTACGCACAAATTGACGGCCTCATCAGTAAGCAAGACGATTGATTTATATTCTGGTACTTTTATATCAGCGGTCTTCCTGTTAATCCTGAAAAATCCTGTTAATCCTGTCTATTGTTTTTTTTTTAAAAAGGATCGCCATGTTTTACGAATTAGCCAGCACCTCCTGGGGCACCGAAGAAATCGACGCCATGCAGCGCGTGATTCAAACCGGTCTATTCACCATGGGGGCGAACGTACGCAAGTTTGAAGAAGATTTCGCCAGGAAATTCGGCTCCAAGCACGCCTTGATGGTGAGATCCGGTTCGGCCGCGAACTTGGTCGGCGTCGGCGCGCTGTTCTTTAAAAAGGAGCGTCCCTTGCAGCGCGGCGACGAAGTGATCGTGCCGGCGATCTCCTGGTCCACGACCTATTATCCGCTGCAGCAATACGGCCTGCGCCTGCGTTTCGTGGATGTTGAGCTCGATACGCTCAATCTGGATGTGTCCAAGCTCGAAGCGGCGTTGACGCCCAAGACGCGCATGGTGATGGCGGTGAGCATCCTCGGCAACCCGGCGGCGCTGGATGTGATGCGCGCGTTTTGCGACAAGCACGGCTTGTATCTGTTCGAAGACAATTGCGAGTCGATGGGGGCGACGCTGAATGGCCAGCTTACCGGCACCTTCGGCGATATCGGCACCTTCAGTTCTTTCTTCTCGCACCACATCGCCACCATGGAAGGCGGCGTGGTGGTGACCGATAATACCGAGCTGTATCACATCGCCAAATCGCTGCGCGCGCATGGCTGGACGCGCGATCTGCCGGCGGATAGCGATATTTATGAGAAACGCGACGATGACTTTTATGAAGCCTATCGTTTTATTTTGCCCGGCTACAATGCGCGGCCGCTGGAGCTATCGGGCGCGATTGGTATTGAGCAACTCAAAAAACTCGACGGCATGATCGACGTGCGGCGCAAGAATGCGTCGCTCTTTACCAAGTTATTCAAGGGCGACGAGCGCTTCATCATCCAGCGCGAGAACGGCAACAGCTCCTGGTTCGCTTTCACCGTGATTCTGAACCCGAAATTCGATATCGACCGCAAGCGCGTGATGCAAGCGCTGAAAGACGCCGATATCGGCTACCGCATCATCACCGGCGGCTGTTTCCTGCGCCACGACGTGATCAAGTATTTCGATTACGATACCGTCGGAAAAATTGTGAACGCCAACCTGGCGCATGATCGCGGGTTCTTCGTCGGCAATCATCCGCAGGACATTACACCGCAGATCACGCGCTTCCACGAAGTGCTGACGCGCGCTGCCGTCTAATGGATGCGCTGATTCTCGCCGGCGGCCTCGGCACGCGTTTACGCGAAGCGGTGCCGGATTTGCCCAAGCCGATGGCGCCGATTCGCAACCGGCCCTTTCTCGAGCATCAAATGGATTATTGGATCGGGCAGGGCGTGACGCGCTTTATTTTGTCGGTCGGCTATATGCATGAATTGATCGAAGCGCATTTCGGCGGCGCCTACCGGCAATGCCCTGTCGTGTATGCGCGCGAAGCAACCCCGCTCGGCACGGGCGGCGGTTTGCTGTTAGGGCTCAGCCAAGCGCAGGATGATTTGGTTTTGGTCCTGAACGGCGATACTTTTTTTGAGGTAAATCTGGCCGAGCTGCGCGCGCGGCATGACGCTTTGCTGGCCGATGTCACCGTCGCGCTGCGGCGGATTGCGCATAACGATCGCTATGGCGAAGTGGCGCTGGACGCGCAGGGTAACGTGGCCGCCTTTAGCGCGGCGGCGAGCGGGGGCGAAGGTATAATCAACGGCGGCGTGTATTTGGTGCGGCCTGCCGTGCTGCTCGGCTTGGGCTACGCGCCCGGCGATAAAGTTGCGCTGGAACAGGATTTGTTTCCACGCCTATTAAAAGCCGGAAAGCGCGTGGTTGGATTTGTCACCGGCACGAATTTTATCGATATCGGCATACCGGACGATTATTACCGCGCAGCCGATATATTGCCGAACTAAAGAAGATGACCCCACACGATCGACTGATTAAAAATCTGCAAGCCTCCATCGCCGCCCAGCAGGCCTTGCTGACCAATGCCCCGGCGCAAGCGGCCTTCAGCCAAGCGGTAGCGGTGGTGGTGGCTGCCTATCGCAGCGGCGGACGGCTGTATATCGCGGGCAATGGCGGCTCCGCGGCGGATGCCCAGCATCTCGCGGCCGAATTCGTGAGCAAGCTGGCGCGGGACCGCGCGCCGCTGCCCGCGGAAGCCTTGACCACCGACAGCTCGATTATCACCGCCATCGGCAACGATTACGGCTACGACGAAATATTCGCGCGGCAACTGGCTGGCAAGGCGCGCAAAGGCGATGTGTTCCTCGGCATCACTACATCGGGCCAGTCCCCCAATATTTTAAAAGCGCTAACCACAGCGCGCGCAATGGGCGTGCCCAGCATCGTCTTCTGTGGCCGCGACGGCGGGCAGGCCAAGCCTTTGGCCGATCATGGCGTGATCGTGCCGGGCGCGGAAACCAGCACCATCCAGGAATTGCATATCGTACTCGCGCATACCCTGTGCGAAAGCGTTGAAGCAGCAATGTTTTTTGATTAATGGATTTTTGGAACCACGAATGAACACGAATGCACACGAATAAAATCAAAAACAGGTTTCGAAGTATTCGTGTTAATTCGTGTTCATTCGTGGTTAATTGATTTGTTTTTTATCGGAGTGTGATTATGAAACATATTCTAGTTACAGGCGGTGCGGGCTATCTCGGTTCGACCATGGTGCCGGAGCTGCTCAATGCCGGTTATAAAGTGACGGTCATCGACAACTTCATGTTCAAGCAGACCAGCCTCAACCACGTGTGCCATCACCCGAATTTCGAGGTGGTGAAAGGCGATATCCGCGTCGAGAGCGCCATGCTGCCGCTGATGAAAAAAGCCGATGTGATTATTCCGCTCGCGGCGCTGGTCGGCGCGCCGCTGTGTTCCAAAGACCCGGTGGGGGCGACCACCATCAACCACGACGCCATCATGATGATGCTGAAGCATGTGTCCAAGGATCAAATCCTGCTCATGCCGACCACCAACAGCGCCTATGGCACCGGCGACGAAAACAACTACTGCACGGAAGAATCGCCCTTGCGCCCGATTTCCCAGTACGCGATCGAGAAAGTGGAAATCGAAAAGGCGTTTATGGATCACCCCAATTCGATCAGTTTCCGCTTGGCCACGGTGTTCGGCATGTCGCCGCGCATGCGCATCGACCTGTTGGTCAACGACTTCACCTACCGCGCGGTGTACGATCGCTTCGTGGTGCTGTTCGAGAGCCAGTTCAAGCGCAACTACATCCATGTGCGCGACGTGATGCGGGTGTTCATGCATGCGTTGAACAATTACGACAAGATGAAGGGGCAGATCTACAACGTGGGCTTGTCCGACGCCAACGTGTCGAAGAAAGAACTATGTGAGCACATCGCCAAACATGTGCCGGAATTCGTCTATCTCGACGCTCCCGTCGGCAAAGATCCCGACCAGCGCAACTACATCGTCTCCAACGCCAAGATCGAAGCCACCGGCTTCAAGCAGCAATATTCATTGGATACGGGCATCGCCGAGTTGGTCAAAGGCTACACGATGATTCGCAACTCGCTGTACGGCAACGTGTGATCCATCTGGATTTTGTAGCGCCGGCATCCTGCCGGCATGCAAGCAAGGATGCCTGCGCTACAAGGGCGGGATGACCATGGAAACCTACGACTACCTTATCGTCGGCGCCGGCATTGTCGGCCTCACCGTCGCCTGGGAGTTGAAGCGGCGCGATTCCGCCGCCCGCATCCTGATCCTGGAAAAAGAGCCGGATGTCGGCTACCACGCCAGCGGACGCAACAGCGGCGTGCTGCACTCCGGCATCTACTACGCCGCCGATACGCTCAAAGCCAAGTACTGCGCCAAGGGTGCGGCGCGCATGCGCGAATTCGCCGCCGAGCATGGCATTCATTGCGAACGCTCAGGCAAGGTCATCATCGCCACCAGCCAGCAAGAACTGCCGACGCTCGAACGCCTGCTCAAGAACGCACGCGATAACGGCATCCGCGCCGAAAAGCTGGACGCCGGCGGCATCCGCCAGATCGAGCCACATGCTTATGCTTACGAAGCCGGCATCTACAGCCCCGACACGGCGGTGATCGACAGCCCCGGCGTGGTGGCCAAACTGCGCGACTTGCTGCGCGGGCAGGGTGTCACCCTCCGCTTCAATGCCGCGGTGAACGCGGTCGATACCGGGCAAAAGACCGTCGATGCGAACCAGCATCGCTATGGCTATGGTTATCTATTCAACTGCGCGGGTGCGAGCGCGGATCGCGTCGCGCGTTTTTTCAACGCCGGCGCGCAATACGCGCTGCTGCCCTTTAAAGGCTTGTATTACAAGCTGCGTCCGGAACGCGGCGACCTGGTGAAGAGCAGTATCTACCCGGTGCCGGATATCAATCTGCCGTTTCTCGGCGTGCATCTCACGCGCGTGATAAGCGGTGATGTGTATGTGGGGCCAACCGCCATCCCCGCCTGGGGGCGGGAAAATTACGGCGTGCTCTCTGGCCTGCATCTGGGCGAGTCCATGAATATCGCTTGGCGTCTGATGCAAATGTATGCGGCCAATCATCAGCATTTCCGTGATCTGGTACATGCCGAGATGGCGAAATACAGTAAGGCGAATTTCCTGGCCGCCGCGCGCAAATTGGTGCCGGAAGTGCGCGCCGATGATTTGCTGCCATGCAACAAAGTCGGCATTCGGCCGCAATTGGTGAACCTGCAACAAAAACGTTTGGAAATGGATTTCGTGCTGGAGCAGACGGCCGACTCGCTGCATGTGTTGAATTCCATCTCGCCTGCCTTCACTTGTTCGTTCGCGTTCGCCGAATCGATTGTGGATCAGCACCAGAAAAAAGCCGCCGCATGAGCGAGAAACCGCCCCCCATCAAACTGCATGCGCATCGGCTGGTGGCCGAGAATTTGCGCTTTGAATTGTTCTTTGACCACATCGAGGCGCCCGACGGCCAACAGGTCGAGAAGTATTTAGTCGTCGCACCGCGCGTCAAAACCGATCAGCTCGTCACCGGCGTGTCAGTGTTTCCAATCTGGGAAGGGAAGGTGGGTTTGGTGCAGGTCTATCGCCACCCGCTACGCGCCTATTGCTGGGAATTGCCGCGCGGCTTTATCGACGAGGGCGAAATGCCGGAAGTATCGGCGCTGCGCGAACTGGAAGAGGAAACCGGGCTCACCTGCCGCCCCGAAGATCTGCAATCCTTGGGTCTGTATGCGCCGGAAGCCGGCACCCTGGCGGCCCGGGTGCATTTGTTTCTGGCCCGCCATTGCACGCGCAAAAGCGAATTCAGCGCCGAGGAATTCGGCCACCACGCGCTGCAATTTTTTACCCTGGGTGAAATCGATACGCTAATCGAAAGCGGTGAAATTCAAGAGCCCGGCGCCCTCATCGCTTATTACCGATACAAGAACCATGTCTAAATCTGCAATTTTTATCGACCGCGACGGCACGCTCAACGTCGAAAAAAATTATCTTCACCTCTGGCAGGATTGGGAGTGGATACCCGGCGCGGTGGAGGCGATCAAGCGCTTCAATGCGGCGGGCTATCTGGTCATCGTCACTTCGAACCAAGCCGGTGTGGCGCGCGGCATGTACGGCGAAGCGGATATCGACGCCCTGCACCGTCAAGTCGATGCCGATTTGCAACGCCAGGGCGGGCATATCGACGCTTATTACTATTGCCCGCATCACCCCGAACACGGCGCGCTGCGCGACTGCGATTGCCGCAAGCCCGAGCCGGGCATGCTGTTGCAAGCCGCGCGCGAGCATGAGGTGGATATCCCTAGCTCATACATGATCGGTGATAAAGTGAGCGACGTGGAAGCGGGGCTGAATGCCGGCGTGACGCCAATCTTGGTTGAGACCGGCTATGGCGCGGAAGCGCGCATCGAGTTGCCGCCCAATGTGTTGGTGGTGCGTGACATCGGCGCGGCGGCGGAGTGGATTTTGAGTTCTTAGGTGATTTAGCTTGCCCTCTCCCCCGGCCCCTCTCCCGCAAGCGTGAGAGGGGAGCAAAATCATCCCCCCTTCCCGCAAGCGTGAGAGGGGAGAAAACTTTACTCCCCTCTCCCACTTGCGGGAGGGGCCGGGGAGAGGGCGAGTTCAGGGCAGCACTTAATATATTCGTGATTAACATTCTTCATTAAGAGGCCAGTGTGCAAAGTCTGTGGAACGATCAAGAAGCCGCCCAATATCAGGGTGATTTGCAACAGCGCATTTACACCTCGCGTTTGCTGGGCAGGGATAAAACGCTGGTGCTGCACGGCGGCGGCAACACCTCGGTCAAAATCACCGAGCCCAACATCCTGGGCGAAGACGAGCAACGCCTGTACGTCAAAGGCAGCGGCTGGGACTTGGAATTCATCGAGGCCGCCGGCTTCTCGCCGGTGCGCCTGGACTACATGCTGAAGCTGGCCAAGCTCTCCATGCTGCCCGATCCGCAAATGGTGAATGAACTCGTCACCCACATGACGCGCGCCTCGGCGCCCACACCCTCGGTCGAGACCATCCTGCACGCGCTGCTGCCGTACAAATATGTCGATCACACCCACGCCGATGCGGTGATCGCCATCACCAACACCGCCAAGGGCGAGGCGCGCATCCGCGAGATTTACGGCCAGGAGGTGGTGGTGATTCCCTATGTGATGCCGGGTTTCGATCTGGCGCGCCTGGTGGCGGAGATCTTCGCGCGCGAAGCCAATGACAAGACGCAAGGCATGGTGCTGCTGAACCACGGCATATTCTCCTTTGGCGAAACCGCGCAAGAATCCTACGAGCGCATGATCGCGCTGGTGTCGCACGCGGAGGCCTATTTGGCGGCACAGAATGCCTGGCAGCTCGCCGCGCCGAAAGCCGCCACCCCGGATCGTCCATTGCGCAGCGATATCGCGGCTTTGCGCAAATCAGTATCAGCCATGCTGGGCGCACCGGCGATTCTGGCGACGGATCAGACTGAAAAGTATTTAGCCTTTGCCCAGCGGCCCGATGCCAACGTGATCGCCCGCCAAGGCCCCGCGACACCGGATCATGTGATCCGCACCAAGCGCATTCCGATGCTGGGCCGCAATCTGGAGGATTACGCCACGCAATACCGCGCTTATTTTGATGCGCATGCAATGCTCGCAAAAGAACCCAAGACCATGCTCGATCCCGCGCCACGCGTTATCCTCGATGCGGAATTCGGCCTGTGCACGGCCGGGCGCAGCGCGAAAGACGCGGGCATCGTCGCCGACATATACGACCACACCATCGATATCATCCTGCGCGCTACCGCGCTCGGCGGTTTTCAGGCGCTGCCCGCCAAGGATATTTTCGATGTGGAATACTGGGACTTGGAGCAGGCCAAGCTGAAGAAAAGCGGCAAGCCCTTGGCGTTTGCGGGCGAAGTCGCGCTGGTGACCGGCGCCGCCTCCGGCATCGGCAAGGCCTGCGTCGAATCGCTGCTGGCGCGCGGCGCGGCGGTGGTGGGGCTCGATATCAATCCCGCGATTGCATCGCTATTCAAGCGCGATGATTATCTCGGCCTGCGTTGCGACATTTCCAGCGATAGCGAAATTCAATCCGCGCTGGAACAAACCGTGCGCCGTTTCGGTGGCCTCGACATGCTGGTGTTAAATGCCGGCATCTTCCCCGGTGGCCGCCGCATCGATCAACTCGGCTCCGAAGAATGGCGCAAAGTGATGAGCGTGAATCTGGATGCGAATCTTTCCTTCATGCGCGAGGCGCACCCCTTGCTCAAACTCGCGCCGCGTTATGGCCGCGTGGTGGTGATCGGATCCAAGAACGTGCCCGCGCCGGGTCCGGGCGCAGCAGCTTATTCGGCATCTAAAGCTGCGCTCAACCAGCTTATGCGCGTCGCCGCCCTGGAGTGGGGAGCGGATGGCATCCGCATCAACACCCTGCACCCCAATGCCGTGTTCGACACCGGCATCTGGACCGAAGAAGTCTTGGCCGCGCGCGCTAAACATTACGGCCTCACGGTCGATGAATATAAACGCAACAATGTCTTGAAAACTGAAGTGACCAGCCAGGATGTGGCTGAGCTTGCCGCTGAACTATGCGGCTCGCTGTTTGCCAAGACCACTGCCGCGCAAGTGCCGGTGGATGGTGGTAACGATAGGGTGATTTGAATCGCGCTTATCGTCAGTTGCCCGCCAAAATTTGTACGTGGGATAAGGCCGACTAAGTTGAAGCACTTAATGCGTCCCCGCCTAGGTGAACTTTGCGCGGCCTTTTTCAGTGATTCGATTTTTTTGCGACCGCGCCCTTCAACGCTTTCTCGGCCTGGCACGGTTCGTAATTCGCCTGCATGTGCAGCCATATTCCGGCGCTGCCGCCCAGGGCTGCTACAAGCCCCAATGGAGTGCAACCATTAAAATCTTCAACGATTCATGGGGTAATTACGCAAAAGCTGCAACATCCCCCATAAAATTCGCATGGTATTTCTTAAGTTTTTCAATAAACTGCCGTAGTTAAGCACAGGAACCTGTTTGCTTTGTGTTAGCTTGTATCTATTTGAAAACACGGTAAAAACGTTTTGTTGGTTTCAAAAAATATGCATGAACAGATGAGACCTTTTGGCTTTAGGAAATTGTTTAAGGAGAGATTTGCATGATTGACCCTCATGTGAGGGAACCGGGCACGGTTTACTGGGTTACCGGCCTGTCCGGCGCAGGTAAATCGACTATCGGCAAGGCGTATGCGGAACATCTGCGGGGCATGGGGCATGCCGTGATTTACCTTGACGGCGATGTCTTGCGCGAAGTGTTCTCGAATGATCTTGGCCACTCGCTTGCCGAGCGCTTGGCGGTCGCGATGCGCAACGCCCGCTTATGCAGGATGTTGGCCGAGCAGGGGGTGGATGTCGTGTGTGCAACCATTTCCATGTTCCGTGAGGTTCGCGAATGGAATCGTGCTCATATCAACCACTACCGTGAGATTTATGTGCGCGCCCCCATGGAATTGTTGGTCAGCCGCGATCCGAAAGGGCTCTATGCACGTGCGTTGCGCGGTGAACTCCAGCATGTGATGGGCGTGGATCTGCCCGTGGAAGAGCCAGAGGCCCCCGATTTGGTATTGGATAACGATGGCACGCAGCCGGTCGAGAAGCTGGTGGCGGGTTTGATCGCGGCGTTTGGCGCGCATTAGAGCGAAAGGATGAGCATGCAAATGGCAAAAAAACTGGGCGACTTCACTGGGCTTGCGGGAAATTACGCCAAGTATCGGCCCGCCTATTCGGCGAGTGTATTGACCGCGATTTTGAGTCTTGTGGAGAAGCCGGTCACCGCGCTCGATTTTGTCGATGTCGGTGCAGGTACCGGTATCTGGACGCGTATGGTGGCGGAGCGAAAGCCACGCAGCGTCATCGCCGTCGAGCCGAATGACGATATGCGCAGCCATGGGGAAGCGGATGACGCGGGGCTGCCGATTCAATGGCGCGCCGGCAAGGGCGAGCAAACGGGGTTGCCGGATGAAAGCTGCGATTTATTAACCATGGCGTCATCGTTTCACTGGGTTGATTTCGAGCGTGGCACGCGCGAATTTCACCGTGTGCTGCGGCCGGGTGGACGTTTTTGTGCGCTATGGAATCCGCGTTGGATCGAAGCCAATCCTTTGCTGGTCGAAATTGAAAACAAGCTGTATGAGCTTGCGCCCAATATCAAGCGTGTTTCTTCCGGCCTTTCCGGCATTACCGAAACGCTGACCGAGCAGCTTAATGCGAGCCCTTTCTTCGACGACGTGGTCTATCTCGAAGGTCGTCATGTCATGCAGCAGACGCCGGAACATTATCTTGGCGTATGGCGATCCGTGAACGACATCCGTGTGCAGGCGGGCGAGGAACGATTTGCGCGCTTTTTAGATTTCGTGGAACAGAAAGTTGCGGGGTTGGACTATGTCGAAACCACATACCTTACACGCGCTTGGACTGCCCGGCGTGTCTGATCTATCGCTGCACACGCCGCTGCAATTTGGAACCAAGGCGGAAACGCTGGCGCGCCTGGAGGGGCGGCTGGTGCATGGGCGTGTGCTACCCCAAGTGTGCACCTCGGTTGCCCAGTGGCGGGCCGAGCCTCAGATCATTTTAGATTCGATCCGGCAGCGCGGCTGGTTCAAGCTGCCGGTTATCGTGCGCAGCAGCGCCCGCAGCGAAGATTCCTCGATTGAATCGCAGGCCGGTAAATTCGTCTCCGTCCCAAATGTGATGGGAGAGCAAAACCTCCGTGCGGCCATGGAAGAGGTGATCGCGTCGTTCGATTCGGGAGATGATCAAGATCAGATATTCATCCAGCCCATGCTCAAGGATGTTCAGCTATCCGGGGTTGCATTCACCCGCGAGCCCACCACCGGAAGCCCGCACTATGTCGTCAATTATGACGACCGCAGCGGTTCGACGTCCTCGGTGACATCCGGCGCGACCAATAAGCTTCGCACCTATCTTTATTTCAAACGCGCGGAAGTTCAGGCCCCGGATCATCTTGCGCAGATACTTCAAGCGCTGCATGAGCTGGAAGTCTTGTTCGCATTTGACCGCCTCGATGTCGAATTCGCCGTTACCGCAAACAAGGACTGTTTCATTCTGCAAGTGCGGCCATTGATCGTGCGCGCCGAGAGCCAGCTCGATCCGCATACGCACGCCGAAGTGCTCAAGCTGGTGCAGAAGCGGGTTGTGGAGGCGTCGAAGCCGCACCCTTATCTCTATGGCGATCGCACGGTGCTGGGCGTGATGCCGGACTGGAATCCCGCGGAAATCATCGGTGTGCGTCCGCACCCGCTGGCCTTGTCGCTGTACAAGGAGCTGGTGACCGACAGCATTTGGGCCTACCAGCGCGATAATTACGGCTACAAGAATCTGCGCAGTTTTCCGCTTTTGTTGAGCTTTTTTGGCTTGCCCTATATCGATGTCCGCGTGAGCTTCAATTCGTTTATCCCGGCGGATGTGTCGCCCGAGCTATCGAATAAGCTGGCCAATCATTACATCAATCGCCTGCTGACTTACCCGAACTATCACGACAAGGTCGAGTTCGAGATTATTTACTCCTGCTATACCCTTGATCTTCCGCAGCGGCTCGAAGCATTGCGCGAGCACGATTTTGAAGAGCATGAAATCGCCAGCTTCGCGGACAGCCTGCGCGTGCTGACGAACAACATCATCGGCGGCGAAAACGGCTTGTGGCGCAAAGACGCGGAAAGGATCAAGGAACTGGCGTCACGGCTGGACGCGATCCGCACGAGTGATCTGGATGCGACATCCAAAATTTACTGGTTGATCGAAGACTGCAAACGCTATGGGACTTTGCCGTTTGCGGGCTTGGCGCGCGCCGGATTCATCGCCGTGCAATTGCTAAAATCCTTGGTGAGCGTAGGCATATTGAGCAATCGTGAATACGATTGTTTTATGAATTCGCTCGACACCGTCAGTTCGCGTATGGCGAAGGATTTTGCTCGTTTATCCCGAAGCGCATTTCTGGAGTAATACGGCCATTTGCGCCCAGGCACCTATGACATCCTTTCTCCCCGTTATGACGAGGCGCCGGAGCGCTACTTCGATTGGGAACACGCCGCGCCGCCACCGGATGCAGATCGCCGTAGGCAAGATTTTGCTTTATCGCTCGGCCAAATGCGCGCGATTGAGGATTTGTTGAAGCAGCATCAGCTGGAACACGACGTGCTGGGGCTTTTTGATTTCATCAAAGGCGCGATCGAGGGCCGGGAGTATTCAAAATTCGTTTTCACCAAGAGCCTGAGCGAGGTATTGAACCTGTTCGGCCAACTGGCCGGGGAGCACGGCTATGCCAGGGAACGGGCTTCTTTTGCCGACATATCGATCATTCGCAAGCTATATGGCTCGGGTGATGATGTTGGCTTCACCCTGGGGCAGTCCATTTCCGAAGGGGAAGCGGCCTATGCGGTGACCACCAATCTTTGCCTGCCGCCGCTGATTACTTGCCCGGAGGATGTCGTGGCGTTCGAATTGCCGCAATGCGAGCCGAATTTCGTGACGCTCAGCAAAGCAGTGGGGCCGGTCGTGCAACTGCCTGCGCCGCATGAGAAATTGCACGGAGCGATCTTATTCATACCCAGCGCTGACCCAGGCTATGACTGGATCTTCTCGCATGGCATTACCGGCTTTGTCACGATGTACGGCGGGGCGAACTCGCATATGGCGATTCGCGCCGGGGAGTTGGGGATTCCTGCCGTCATTGGCGCCGGTGAGACGCTGTTCAACAAATGGGCTAGCGCCAAGATGCTGGATATGGATTGCGCCAATCGCTTGGTGCGTATTCTCCGATGAAGCTCATAGCCATTACACAGCGCGTTGTTGTGGATGGCGCGCATCGGGAGCGGCGGGATGCACTGGATCAGCGGTGGTACGCATTTCTAAATAAATGTGGCCTGGTTCCGCTCCTCATCCCCAATCATGTCGAGAGTGCTCATGAGCTAATTTCCGGTGTGCCGATTGCCGGCGTTCTATTTACGGGCGGGAATGATTTGGTTTCGATGGGCGGCGATGCGCCGGAGCGGGATGAAACCGAAAAAATGCTTCTGGACTGGGCCTTGGATCAAACAATGCCTGTGATAGGCGTGTGCCGCGGCATGCAATTGATTCAATCGAGATTCGGCGTGGCCTTGGAACCCGTCTCCGGGCATGTGGCCGAAACGCAAGCCATCACCATCGAAAGTGAAAAAGCCACCGTCAATAGTTTTCACAACTACGGGGCATATACGACCTCTCCCGACTTGGCGATATTTGCGCAGGCAAGTGATGGCGTGGTCAAGGGGATCCGCCATCTGTCCTATCCGATTACGGCCGTCATGTGGCACCCCGAGCGGCTAGCTCCTTTTGCAGAGAGGGATGTTGCGATGTTCCAAGCGGTATTCGGCAAGGCGCAAGCGGGGAGCGCAAAGACGTGAAGGCGATCATTCTCGCGGCTGGGCGTGGAAGCCGAATGGGGAAATTGACCGAGGATCAGCCCAAGTGTTTGACCCGGCTGGCCGGCCGTTCGTTATTGGATTGGCAAATCGACGCATTGCGTGCGGCGGGGATCGAGGAAATCGGCATTGTGCGTGGGTACCGCAAGGAATTGCTGCCGGATTCACTGCGCCATTTTGACAATGAGCGCTGGCAGAAAACCAATATGGTGGTTTCGTTAAGTTGCGCGAGCGAATGGCTAAGTAATAGTCCCTGTATTGTGAGTTACTCCGACATTGTCTTCGCGCCGGAGACCATCCAACTGCTGATGGTTTCGCCCGCTGCGATCGCGATTAGTTACAACACTGAATGGCGTCGCCTGTGGGAGGCGCGGTTCGATGATCCCCTGGCCGATGCCGAGACCCTTGCGGTCGAAGCCGATGGGCGGGTGTCGGATATTGGGCGGCGCCCCAAGTCTATGGAAGAGGTTCGGGGACAGTATATGGGGCTCCTAAAGTTCGAGCCATCGGGATGGGCACAGGTGGCGCACTTCCTTGCATCGCTTGTTCCAAGCGAGGTAGATCGGCTAGATATGACCGGCTTGTTGCAGCGACTTATCGCGAGTGGCGTGGTGATTCAAGGGCTGCCGGTAAACGGGATGTGGTATGAAATTGACACTGAAAGTGACTGGCAATTGTGTGAAAAGGAAATTGCAGATTCCAATGGCGCCCATTGGCTAGTGCGTTCGATCGGCGGGGCATAGCTATACCTCGTTATTGGGCGCGACATACTCATGGTTGAGGCATTCAAGGCATTCAATGAAGAACATTATTCTTGCTACGCTTCAGCACTCCGGAACCTCAGCAATACGGCCAATCCTCGAACAAGTTGCGATGGAGGCGGAATACAGCATCCTACCTCCAAACAAAGATGAACATTTTCTCCAAATCTATCCCAGTGTTGGGAAACCGTTTTTTTACTTTACACACCAGGGGCCTAAGCCGTTCGTAGGGTGCATTTCCGATCCGAATTTTCTTTGTGTCCATCTGAGCCGCGACCCCCGAGACGTATTGGTGTCATGGGTAAAGGATGATATGTTTCTGCACAATGTGGCAGAAAAGCACATGGGTGGCATGTTGCTAGCCTATTTGAACGCCGAGTTCGCAAGCCATATTGCTGATGCCGTTGCGTGGACTACTTTGGCTCCCACAGTGCTCACGCTGACGTTTGATCAACTCAAGGCAGACGTGATGGGGGTGTGCAATTCCGTTTGCACTCAAGCAGGCATAAACGTAGACGCCAAACGACTGGGACACATCGTTGAGAAGTTCTCGTTTGAAGCGATTACTGGGCGACAACGTGGCGAGGCCGGCCATCTGGTGCGCGATGTCGTGGGCATGTGGCGTGAAGGAAAATCTGGCGGGTGGGCACGTTACTTTGATCGCGACATTGCAAGTAAATATAACGCCACGGTGGGTGCAGCTGCGCAATTGCTGGGGTATGAGGCATGTGGCCACGCGGTCGTGAACGGCACTGTTGCGGATGTGAACAAAGAGAATATTGAGCGGCGTGAGTCGAAGTCGATGCCAACCAGAGTAGATACGTCGGATTTGTCCATTGTCGAGCGGGTCTCCAGCAACGGCATGCTTCAATGGCTTGAACAGCTGAACATGTGGCGCGAGCTGGAGCAAAGGTACGATGCGTCCCTGTGGGCATCGGAAGCATCGAACTTGCCGGAAACCGAACGCCGGATATGCCGATGGATGGCGCTCACCACGACTGCCGTGACCGGGAGCGATGCGGCGGCGGCGCAACAACTGCATATCAGGTTGGTGCGCATTGCTGACGCGTTAGCCCGGAACGGAACTGGAACGTTTGAAGGGCTCGCAACCATACACGGTGATGAACTCGTCCAGATCGCTTCCTCTATCCTGGTAGCCGCATCGAATGGGCTCTCCGAAGTCGGTAGCCTCACCCGTGATATTTGCCGGCGGGATGATGGCCTAGGAAGCTTAATGGGCTTCATGTGCGGCTGTGTTCTTATGCAAACGGCGATTTGTATCGAAACGAATGATCTGGCCAATCTTAACGAGCGGATATCCAACAACTTACTTGCTTATCTCGGTCAACGAACGTTTTTGCAGTATGTGCAACTGGCAAGGATTCGGCAGGCGGCAGAGGCGGGTTGCGGATCCATCGCATTTTTCTGCCCGGACGCGGCATTCCGGACCCATTTTGGCAACTTGCCAACGCTGTTCCAAGAGCAAAATCATTCTGTGTTGTTCCTTTATGGCACGTTAATTGGGGGTGAATTCGAGGAACATTCGACGTCTTTTTACGTGGGCGGTGACATGATTCGCAAAATCGATAGCGTGGATCTTTTCTTTACCGGAACGATCATGGATGCGCTTCCAGATCGCGGCAAGAGAGCTTTAGTTCATCACGGATCGTTCGCGCCTAGCCTGCTTGCCCGGCTTGAGCGATACGATCCCACTCCGCCCGATGGTTCGACACCGGAAGAGGAATACCGCATGGCATTCGATGCGCGTACGTCGTTCCCCGCCTTTTACCGCCTATATGACTATTTTCTTGTGGCGGCGCAGCCCTTCATGAATCAAATATGCGATATGGCGTTGGATTACGGTATGCAGGAGTGTAATTCAGCGGGCGTACGCGAGGTGCCTTCGCGGCATTGGCATTTTGATGCTTACGATCGACACTTTAGCGATCGCAGATTGGCCAATCGCGTGTGCGTAATTCCAGCGGGGTACCCGCAAATTGATAATCTTGCGGCGTCGGTTTCCGCATATCGCGGGCCTGTCGATACCATCACATATGCGCCGACGCCGCTGAACGGCAAGCCAAGATGGGAGCCCTATGCCTCGGTACGGCTAGCGGGGCCAGAAATTATCGCGGCTTTACTCTCGGCCTTTCCGGATTACCGTATTGTATTTAAGCCATACATCCTCGATCACAATCAGTGGACGCAAGCCATTCTGGATCAATTTGAGGGGGTAAACAATTTTGTGGTGGATTGGTCGGGATCGAAATACGGCGACCTCTACGCGAGAACCGCGGTTCTTGTCTCGGATTTCTCGTCCACCGCCTATACGTATGCGTTCGCCACACTGCGGCCTGTCATTTTCTCTTCCGGAGCAGAACAACAGCTCCCGGAATACGTCCGCACCGAGGATTACTGTGTTGCTCGATCAAAAGTTGGGGAGGTCGTGACGGACCCAGAAGGTCTGATCAACGCAGTTCGCGCCGCATTGAAGGATCCCAGCGGCTACCGTGATCGGATCGCCGACGTTCGCGACGACTACGTGTATCACGTGGGTGAGTCTGAGGCTTATATTGCCAATGCAGCAAAGCAGATGATCGCGGGAGAAAAGGGCGTTGACTGGCGCTGCTTTGATAAGCCTCAATCGTCTCCATGAGGTTGAGCCATGCACGCAAAAGTCAAACGGCTTATACCCCGGATAGCACTTCAAAGTCGATCAGACGCGAAGCGCGCTTTATCTGAAAGTTACTTTCGTTAGTGCAACGTGAATTAATGGGATTTCCCTACACTTCGATACAGCAAGTGCGCCCAGCTAGGAGAAGCGGTGCTTCAAGACTTTATCACTGAAAAGTTGCTCGAAAATATACCGGATATTCGCAACTTGATTTCTGCGACTGTCTCGGATGCTGACGAGTGTAACTCGATAGAGAAAACTCTGGCGTCACTTCACTTCACTGTGGGCGACGGGATGGAAGACGAGCACTATTCTGTTCCCGCAATCGTGCAACTCCTCCCGTTGTTTAGCGATACATATGGTGGGCACTTCCTCGATGTTCTCGAATCCATGACGGGTATCTTCGATCAGATCATCGAGGCGGTCGTCACGGGGTATCTGGCAGGAGAAGGCCAGCATAAGACGCTTCTCCAGGAACTATTGAAGGATTTGGACTCCACACAGGCCTTCATCGATTGTTCGAAGGGCTATCTGTTCGCCTGCGCGTTAAAGCTGCGGACCTCCATGTCGAATTCGAATTGGGTTTCTCAAGACCTCATCGGGGCCTATTGTCGACGGCTAGACACCTTGGATTTACTGCAGCGACTGCAGTTGGCACGTATCGAATATGCCGTGAAAGATTTCCCGGAAGTGATTGGGTTTTTCTGCCCAGATAACGCCTTCAGGAAAAATTTTGGGCAGCTGCCTTCACTGTTGGAAGCGCGTGGCTATGCTGTTTTATATCTCTATGGGCTGTCGGTAGGCGATGATTTTGAGTCGCACTCGACATCGTTTTATGTTGGTGGCGAATTGGTTTTAAAGTTGGGTTGTGTCGATCTGTTCTTTACCGCGACCATCATGGATGCATTGCCGGACCATTCGAAGAAAGCCATGATCATCCATGGGTCGTTCGCGCCTTTTGCGCCGGAAGGCCATCAGGGAATAGTGGAGGCAGCAGGCGAGGGCCAGATGTCGGCCGAAGAACAATATCAGCGTGCGGTTGCAGCCCGGACGCATTTCTCGGCGTTCTTCCGTCTCTTCGATTACTACGTCGTTTCTTCAGAATATTATCGAAATGCGATCAAAAGTATCGCCGTGCAATATGGTATATCGAGTTCTCCGGAGCTGGCGCCCCGTCCAGTACATCGACATTTCGAGGTATTTAGCGACGCACTAAAGGATCGTGAGATTCCAAAAAATATATATATCGTGCCCGCAGGATACCCACAAATCGACGCCAACATCCGGGCGGTCACGGAACGTCATGTGGCTCCAAAGAAGATCATTACCTATGCACCGACTCCGTTGAATGGAAAGCCGGTGTGGAACCAGTATTCGTCCTTGTACAACGCTGGGATGGATATCGTTGCTACGCTGCTCAGCGCTTTCCCGGACTATGAAGTGGTGTTTAAGCCGCATGTTGAAGACAAGAACGCGCAGACACTGAATATCGTGGAGCGCTTCACGGGGCAGCCAGGATTCCGCGTTGATTGGGGTGGCAGCGACTATATGAAGTTATACGCGGAAACATCAATACTGGTGTCGGACTTTTCATCGACCGCCTATACATTCGCGCTCTCCACACTGCGCCCCGTTTTGTTCTATTCTCCTGCCGAGGATCAAATGCCCACCGCATTGCGGTCTGAGGCCTATTGTCGAAATCGCTCGGCCGTCGGCCGTGTTGCACGGACGCCGACAGAATTGGTGGAAAGCATTTCGTACTTGCTTAATCACCTTGAGGAGTACCACCAAAAGATAGCGATCTTTCGGGATGCGAACATATTTCATGTTGGCAACTCGGAGGAATATTTGAGTGACGTGATTGGGGATATGATCTCCGGCGAGCCGCTGCCCGAATGGGATCGCTTATGTAATTCGGTAATGATGGGTAGTAAATAATGGCAGCGACATGTCCATCTGAGGGTGCTCCCCCATGGGATTAAAGCTCAAACAATTCAAGCCGCTTGTTGTCGGCGCGCCACGTAGTGGTTTCACGCTCTTGATCAGCGTGATCATGAACCTCTTGCCCTACACCCGCGTGAAGGGCGATTTTCAACTCACCTTGCTGCGGCACTTCATTGAGCATATTGGTTCCCACATGAGCAATAGCGTGGTGAATACCTTCGCTAAGGAAGGCATCACAAACGATTTACTGTTCAACCCAAACTTTCGCTACCTTCCTGGTGGGCCAAAGTGGCTGAAGAAGGACAACCCCGAGTTTGCTTGTTTCCGAAAGTACATTGGTGTTCGGGGAATGGGCGATTTCACGCTGGTAACCTCACACCCGCGTCAGTTACTCGACATCGACCCGGTTCTGCACTCTCATGAAAATCCGGGCCTGTGGCTTCACCATCCCGGTTATGCCGATTACGCCAAGTTCGCTTCAGTGCGGCATCCTATTGGCATCATCAATTCCGCGATTCATTCGATTAATGCGCTGGCGAGCGAATACATTCAAAAGTTTGTCCCGCCGGAAGAGGACAACGACTCCATCCGGCAAAACCTGGCGATTTACAAATTTACCGATTTGGATTTTTACGAGGGGCTGCTCAAGTATCTCACCGCGTATCTGGAGGACTTCGTTCAACACAAGGACGGCTATAGCCTGATGCGCTGGGAGGATCTGATTTCCAATCCGGTGCCAACCATTCTGCATGTGGCGCACGATGCCGGTATCGCCATCGACACGGCCGTCGCTCAGGATATCTGGGCCCGGCTCGATCATGTGAACCTCACTGGCCACCACAAACACAATTACCGAGCCGGGCACGGCAAGATCGGCGATTGGCGTTATAGTGTGACCAACGCGCATATCGAAATGGCCAAGTCTTATGGCATCGAGCCCTATATGGCGCAACTCGGCTATGGCCACTTGGAATATCTTGACCCGCAGACCTACACGCCATTCCAACGTGCGGTGCAGGCCTATCTTGACCGGGGCGAGGTGTATCGGGATTTCCCGGATCAGGATTTATTCACCTTCGCCTTCAATAAATCCAATTTGGTGTCTGACAAGTTTCTGTTCAAACGCTATGACTGGCGCGAACACACCCAGGTAGAGCGTTCGATTTTCACCGACGATGCCCTGATGTACCGGGTGTGGGATGCCGCCGAACAGGCCGTGGCGGAATTGAACGCCTTTTTGGCTGACTTTCTGGCGGAGCCGTTTACTGCCCGCGACGCGAGCTTGCATGCCTTAGCAGGTCTAGCGCACAAGCACGGATCAACGCTGGGTGCACCGCTCGAACAGGCGATTCAATCGTCCAGTGCATTGATTCAAAAGGAATTAAAAAACACTGTAGCGCCATGCAACGTTGCCGATAAATTTAGCACCAGCCAGGCCGAACCCAAGCTCATGACCAAACAACTTGAACTGCACTTCATCCACAACCAGGCGGAGATGGAAAACGTTTTGCTGCAACTGGTTGCGCTGCAAAGTCCGCGCAAGCGCGTGCGTGTGAGCGGGAGAGGGGCGGAGATTGCGGAGTTTCTCCGACGCCCTGCTGTGGCGACGAGCGGCGCGACATTTTTCGCGCCGCAATTGCTCTGTGCTGAATTGGGTGGAGCAGTGCAGCCAGCTGAGGGGCAGACGCTGGATGCTTATCTGTTGTTCCAACCCGGCGGCGAAGCGGTATCGAATGCCTTAATGGAATTCGTCGATCTCGAAGACGGTGTGGTGGTCGCGCCGGTCACCGAACGCCACTTTCGCAACCAGCCACTATTTCTTATTTCGATTCCCAAGGCCGGTACGCATCTTTTATATGAGCTAGTCCAGGCATTTGGCTACGATGCGGGCATTGAATTGCCCGATAGGCCGCTCCCCGGCAGTTGGTATTGCGTGGAATACTCCAATTCCCACACTTCGGCGCGCGATTTCTTTATCGATACTGTGCGACGTGCCCCGTTTGGCAACAGACACCATCCCTTTCCGCACACGCCCACATTGTTTATCTATCGCCATCCGCTCGATATCGTAGTTTCCGAAGCGAACTACTATCACCGCGATGGCAACACGGCGTTCGAAGGCTACTTCGCCGGTTTGTCGTACGAGGAAAGACTGCTGCGCTTGATCGACGACCCTTGGTTGTTGGGCTCACTGCGCGAACGGGTAGGCGGATTTGTGCCTTGGCTCTCGTTTCCCAATGTCGTGCCGCTTTCATTCGAGGAATTGATCGGCCCCAATGGCGGCGGCGATGTTGAAACACAAACACGCTTGATCTGGTCGCTTCAGATCAAGTTGCATGTGGACGGCAACGCCCGCGATTTTGGCGATCTGGTGTTCAATAAAAATGCTGCAACCTTTCACGCCGGACAGATTGGCGCGCACCACACCAATCTTACTGCGGCGGCACGCGCCAAACTCGACGCATTACCAAAGGATTATCTTGAGGCTTTCGGCTATGACGATCACTCCGCCGCCGATCCTTTGCGATATTCGCGCCACGCCGCAGCGTATCGGCGCCGGCCGCTGCAACTCGCGCCCGTGCGGTTTGATGAGACGCCGATCGCGGTGGAGTACAACTTTCTTGGTCACAACATCGTGCGCTATCGCGGCAAATTCTTTGGCGTGCCGCCAAGTACACCGCATGTCGACTGGTCCACGCTGGATATCGAGCATCCTGGTGCGCTCATACTGGGATGCGACCCCAACACTGTGCGCGCCGCTATTCAACAGTTACAACAATCGAAATGAACATGACCGGTATTGAGACCTTAAGGTGGCGTTACAACAAGCTCGAAATGATCGACCAGCGCATCCTGCCCGGGCGCTTCGATTACATCGCCTACGATTGCGCAGCCAGCGTCGCGGAGGGCATACGCAGCATGGTCGTGCGCGGTGCGCCGGCCATCGGCTGTGCGGCAGCCTATGGCGTCGCGCTTGAGGCTTTGCGGTTGCGCGAAGACACGCTGGCCGGCTTTGCGGAAAAGCTCGATCTTGGATTCAAATCATTAGCAGAGAGCCGCCCCACCGCGGTAAACCTATTCTGGGCGCTAGAAAGAATGCGTGGCGTATGGGCGAGCATGGGCACTGCGGAGCCATTGCAAATTGCAGGGCGCTTGCTCCAGGAAGCGCACGAGATTTCAGCCGAGGATATTCGCATCAACCGGGCGATGGGCGATTTTGGCGCCGCGTTGTTGAAGGACGGCGCGCGCGTATTGACGCATTGCAACGCCGGTGCGCTCGCCACGGCAGGGTGGGGCACGGCGCTGGGCGTCATCCGGTCGGCAAAGGCGCAGGGCAAGCAGGTCTCTGTTATCGCCGACGAGACGCGGCCATTTTTGCAAGGCGCTCGCTTGACTGCCTGGGAGATGGTGCAGGAGAACATTCCTGTCACGCTGATTACCGACAACATGTCGGGCTATCTGATGAGCAAGGGTGAAGTAGACGCCGTCGTGGTGGGAACCGACCGGGTGGCGGCCAACGGCGACGTCGCAAATAAAATTGGCACCTACATGGTCGCGGTACTGGCGCGGCGCCACGGCATTCCGTTCTACGTCGCCTGCCCGCTCTCGACCATCGATCGTTCGATCGCCAGCGGCGCGGATATTCCGATTGAAGAGCGCGCGCCGGAAGAGGTCAGCGGCTTCCGCGATTGCCAGTGGGCGGCGCCGGGGGTCGCAATACGCAATCCGGCTTTTGACGTGACGCCGGCAGATTTAGTCACCGGACTGATTACCGAGAAGGGCGTAGTGTTGTCACCCAATTCGGAAAAGATCGCAAAGCTGTTTTCAAGCTGATTTGATTGCAGCGATCGCGTTTATTTTATGAAGCAAAAAATCACCGGCCAGATCGTTTCACCCCCATTCGCCTGTGGCCTGCCGTGGCTGGTGAATGTTCTGCTTGATCTGGGTATTCAAATGACGAGCGGAGAATTTGAGGCCGGCTGCGTAGAACATTCTGTGTTATGGGGATCTCGCCTGGACTGGGCCGGCCATCCCGAGCGCCGCACCGTCTTGCTGATACGCGATCCGCGCGATGCCATCTATGCGCTCTATCAGGCGCAGCGCCAGACCAGGGTAAGTTACGAGGAATATCTGTTCAATCAACAGGCATGGTCAGTTACTACTCCTGGCCTCCTCAAACTATCACCTGCGGATGCCTACGCCTATTTCAGTCTATTCTGGATGACGATGGCGGACGTGATGGACGTCCATATTGTTCGCCTCGAGGATATCTGCCAAAACCCTGAAGCGGCTGTTTCACGCGTGGTTGCCTTTCTCGGATTCGAGCGCACTCAAGAGCAAGTTTCCCAAGCGATCGCTGCAACCGTTGAGGCTCCGAGCCATGCACTGATTCCTGACAAACTATTTCGGGATTTCTGGTTTTCGCCCCGCGCATCGGGCGAATGGAAGGGAACGCATAGCCGCTTGCAGTTGGATTTGATGGATGGCCCGGCCAATTACTTCATGCACCTACAAGGGTATGAAATCGATTCAATCTACAACTACGCAGAAGCGGCGCGCAAGATGCCGCGAGTATTGTCGGAAATGTCCGGCGTGCTGCATGGGCTACTCCAAAAGATCCGGCGGCTCGATCAATACGGTGATGCAGACATGGTGCGCAGATCCATTCTGGGCGCAGCGAATGTATTTTCGGCTACGAGCCTGGAGCGCGCCTGGACGGCAATATTTTTTCAGGCGTATGAGTGGGTTGAGTCAATTTTGCCGCTCGCTGAGGGACACGCGGCTCAAAGAAAGGCGGCTTTCGATCTGTTTTGTTTGCTCAACAGCTATTTCCTGGTGATGCCTACGATTTACAACGCAATGCAGGATGTATTCGCTCGACTCGACGTTCAGGTCTCGATCGAAGACATCCGCTCGGCGAGCGGCTTGACAGCAGCCCCTGCGCCGTAATCCATGCCCCCTTTGCCGACAAACGACATGCTCGCCGAACAGGCATTCTCTGCGGGCGACTATTCAAAAGCCGCCCGTGTCGCGGAATCGGACGAACTCCGCGGCTGCGCGCTTGTTTTGGTCGGCGCATTGGAAGAGGGCCTCGCCTTGATCGGCCGGTTGCCCGGCGCGCGGGCGCGCTACCATTCTGCGTACGCCTATTGGGGGCTGGACCGGATGCAAGAAGCGCTGGCAGGGTTGCGCGGTTTGCTTGCCGATCCGCAATTCGGGCGGGTGGCTCAGCGGCTGTTGGCTTTTATCGAACGCCCAGCGATTCGCATTCTGTTTCAAGGCCGCGAGGACCCGGCCTGTCCGGACTACGATATCGTCGGGGCGCTGCGCGAAATTCCCTACGTCGATCTGATTACGGTCGGCTATTCGCCCTTGGCCGACATCATCATCAATTACGCGAGCACCCTGGACGAGGTGTTGGAAAGCCTGCCCAAAGGCTGGACGCCGGATTTTTTCGTATCGCATCTGCTGGAAGATAACCCGCCGCCGATCGGCATCGAGAACGCGCCGTTCCCGGTCATCGGTCATTCGCAGGATTACGACCGGCACATTCATCACTGCTATCACTACCTGCCGCTGATGGACGCGATGATCGCGCTCGGCAGCGCGGATTACGACGACCTCTCACAGTTGTCGCGCGTGCCGACTTTTGTTTTCCCCTTGCTGTTAGGCGTCGATATCGCCAAGGCGCAGGCAAGTGAAGTTGCCAAGGATATCGATGTCTTCCTTTCGGGAACGCCGTTTACCAATACCCACGGCAAGTCGCAACGCATTTTCGATATCACGCAGATGCCGGACCGATACCGGATCGTGGTCAATCAGGGCTTTCTGACGCCCAAGGAATACTTCCGCGCCTTGTCCCGCGCAAAAACCACGTTTACTTATGTCAATCGCTGGGGGGCGCTGAACGGGCGCGCGGTGGAGGCGCTCAGCGTCGGCGCCTGCGCACTGGTGCAGGAAGGCGGCGAGATCAGTCTCTTTCTCTCGGAGGATGAGGGCGCCGTGCCCTTCAATGAGAGCAATCACATCGAAGTGCTGGAGCGGGTGATCGAGCAGTGGGATACGCGCTACGCGCAAGCCGCGCGGCGCGGCAGCGAAAAAGTGCATCGTCTGTTTGATTTCAAGAAATGCGCGCGGCTGTATTTGCACTTTCTGGTCAATTGCGTGGCCGGGATCGAGAAAACGCCCAAGACGCAAATTGATCCGCTGTTCTCCAAAATTCGTTACCCCAGCCGCTCGCCTTGGCGCATCCGGTTTCACTTTCCCGAGCTATCCTCGCTCATGAATTTGCAGGATCGGTTCCGTCAAGGCTTATCCGCATCGATGGAATATGCGCATCAAGATGCGCTGGGCGAATCATTTTTGTATAGCTATATCACTTTGGAAAAATCGAATTTCGAGCAAGCAGAGGTGGGGCAATCCCTGTTGCATGTCGCGGCCATCACCTACCAGGGCTTAACGGAAACCTATCCCGATCGCCTGGCGGCTTGGTTCAATCTGGGCCGCTTATGCTTTGAGCTGAATGAATTGCAATCGGCCAAGGCGGTGTTCGAGGCGATTCAGGCCAATCCCCAATTGCGCTATGACGCGAACGATATTTTGTTCTGGCGCGAGTTTCAGGATGGGCTTTTCGACTACGACCGCATGATGGAAGAGATGGTGTCTTACCGCAAAGCGCCTGACGCCAAGCACTTGCGCCAGATCGAAAAGCTGATTCGCGAAAGCGTGGTGTATTACCAGAGCAACATCCTGCTTGCCGAAGGCAAGACCACGGATGCGTTGGCGCTGCTGACGCAGCACATGACGCCGGAGACCGAATTCGTACCGTCATGGACATTGCGCGCGATTCTCAATTTGCACGCCGGCCGGGCAAGCGAAGCGCTGGCTGATTTGAAAATTGCACTGGGCCGCAAGGAATACATCCTGCCCAAAATCGGCGCGGAGTTTTTCGAAGTCGCCCGAAACCAGGGGCTGGAGGTGAGTTACTACGAACAGCGCCTGAAACGGCTGATGTCGCGCTTGGTGGCTTAACTCAGTTGGGTAAACTCCCGGCTTCGCCGAATACACTTATTAATCTTTTCATCATTCATGACAAACATGTTCACAAAATCCCTCCCAGCCTCCCTTTGTTAAAGGGAGGAGCCCGCTCCAAGCAGCGTCCCGAGGCCCCCCTTTTGCAAAAGGGGGGGTGGGGGAATTTGAAGCGTGTCATGAGTTATGAAATGCTCAATAATTCGTTTGTATATAGGCAAAAACATGGTTACCCTTGCCCCATTCCAGGCTCAGTAAAGCAAAATGAAACCCTCAGAAGCTCTCAGCGCCCACCGTGACGATATTCGTCGTGTCGTTCTTCAGCACCGCGCACATAATGCGAGGGTGTTTGGCTCTGTTCTGCGCGGCGTTGACGGCGACGATAGCGATCTAGATTTGCTAGTCGATCCAACTTCAGAAACGACGTTGATGGACATAGCAGCAATCCAAGTGGCGCTAGAACGGCTTTTGGGTGTTTCCGTCGATGTATTAACCCCTAATGCCTTGCCGGACAAGTTTCGGAGTCAGGTGCTTGCCGAGGCTGAGCCGGTATGACTCAAGACTCAATCCGCGTGGCGGACTATCTTGAACATATTGCCCAAGCGATCCAGCGGATCAAACGCTACACCGACGATATGTCGGAAGTGGCTTTCCTGGAAAATGAGTTGGTGCAGGATGCCGTTATCCGCAATATCGAAATCATCGGCGAAGCCGCCAGAAATATCGAGCGAAACGATCCGGTATTTGCAGCGCGGCATGCAGAGATTCCTTGGGAAGTTATCTATGCGATGCGGAATCGTGTCGCGCATGGTTATCCCAAAGTGGATTTGGAAATCGTCTGGAAAACCATTCAAGCGGATTTGCCTGCCTTGGGATGGCAAATCTCCAAACTTACACCGCCGCCTTAAGCAATCCCATCTGCTCCAATAAATACCCCGCCCATTTGCGCGGATTGTGGTTTTGTACATACCAATCATGGCTGGCTTGCGCGATGGTTTCGCGCTCGTCCTCATGCGCCAGGTAGTAATCAACCTTCTGATACAAATCCTGAATCTCGCTGAAAAACACGGTTGGCGTGTGTTTCAGGTAATACCGCGACTCGGGGTTTTCATTTTCCAGCAGGAATGTGCCGCAGGATAGCGCTTCGCGCACCTTGCCTTTGAGTTGCACCCGATTTTGCGGAAAAGTCTGCGTGTTGACGAAGACTCTGGTGGCATTGAGTTTGTGCACGTAGTCGTCGATGCCGATATAGCTTTTGTCCGCGGCGTGAAAACCACCGAAGTGCTCGAAGCGCGGTCCGTAGCGCTGCTTGAGCGCTACGATATACGCCTCGCGCAAGCCCTCGGCGCTGCCGAAGATGGCGACGTCGAATTCTTTGGGCACATCGAGTTTTTTGTAGTGATCCGGATCAAATACGGTCGGCACGAAATGCGCTTTCTCGGGGAAGGGAAAGTCGGCATACACCCCCTCACGCTTCCTCAGCCGTTCACAGCGCGAATGGCTGTCGGGTATCACCACCAGATCGGAAAAGCGGTGGCAATCACGCTCGTAGTTCATCATGATTTCGCTGTTCTCATTGTGATCCCAGTAGTGGGTGAGAATCTTGATGTGCGGCCAACGTTTTTTGATTTCAAAAAAATAAGCCGGCCGGATGCATTCGCTCCACCATGTCAGTGAATAGACGATCAGATCCGGCTGCGAGGCTTCCACTTTTTGCAACAGCCGTTCGCCCATCGCCTTGTGCATATCGACGAAAACCCGGCCGGCGCATAGGCGCAGTTCGTGCTGGTAGATGAATTCATCGTATTCATCGACTAAGCCCGATAAGAGGAAGGGTTTGAACAGTTCGACATAAGTCGGCTCAAGCCGGTAATCCAGGCGTTGCTGGTGATGCAGAAACAATACTTTCATGGGTTAAACCGTAGTCAGGCCCTGTACCAAATTTTTCTCAAATTTTCCGGAGAGATGCCGATAACACTCTGTAGTTAAGAACTACTAACGGTCACCCCCAGCGAGACTTTAGCGGCAAGTAGCCACAGAGACACCGTAAGCCATTGAAATTCATTGAATATGAAAAATATTATTATCCATAAAGCACCCTTGGAGGGGCCCCGTCCCAAAGTTTCGATCATCCTGCTCGACTGGGGCTGCCGCGAGCGTTTCCACACCCTGGATTGGCTGGCGAACCAGACCGTGGCGCGTGACCAGTACGAGCTGATCTGGGTCGAACTATACGAGCGCGTGGCGCCGGAGGTGATGCAAAAGGCCGACTGGCTGATCACCTGCAACCAGACCGGCATGTATCACAAGCACAAGGGCTACAACATCGGCCTGCTGCATGCGCGCGGCGACATCATCACGGTGTGCGATAGTGATGCGGTGTTCCCACCCGAGTTCGTGCAATCGGTGATCGAGGGCTTCGAACTCGATACGCGCCCCGAGTCGAAGCCCTTGGTGCTGATGCACCACGAACAGCGCTCCAACCACCTGTATCCGCGAAAATTGGAGAGCATCGAAGAAGTGCTGCGTTACGATTGGGTGGAGTTGTGGCCCAACGCCGGCGCTTGCATGTCGGTCGCGAAGCGCGATGCCTTGGGCTTCGGCGGCTTCGACGAGGACGAATCGCTGCGCGGCTATATCTGCGGCCCGTATGAGTTGGGCTGGCGCTTGGTGAATGCCGGCCTGCCCGAGGTTTGGCACGACAAGGTTCTTCTCTGGCACTTCGCGCACCCGCACTCGAATGCGAAAGAGAACAAGGAAAGCTGGGACGAAATCATCGCCGAGCATGTGGAGTTCCACGCGCGGGCAGCTGTCGAAGCCTTCTCCACCGGGCGCCTGCTGCCGCTGACGATGAATGCCGAAGTCCAGGCGCGGCGCATGGCGCAGCGCCGCATCGGCACCGATTTCGAGGCCAAGTTTTCGCGCATGGCCGAGCGCGTGACCGGCCCCGCCATGCAAGCCGGCCGTGAGCCGGCCCTCGAAACGGACCGCTGGTATGAAAGCGAGCAAGCGCCCCCCGCGCCGCTGGTCACCGCCATCGTTTCCAGTTACAACGCCGAGCGCTTCATGCGCGGCCTGCTGGAAGATTTGGAAGCGCAAACCATCGCGGACAAATTGGAGATCGTGGTCATCGACTCCAATTCGCCGCAAGGCGAGGCCGCCATCGTGCGCGAATTCCAAACGCGCTATCACAACATCCGTTTCATGCGCACCAGCCTGCGCGAGCAGTCGCACATCACGCTCAACCGTTGCATCCAGGCGGCGCGCGGCCAATACATCACGCTCGCCTGCACCGACGACCGGCATCGCGCCGATGCCCTGGAGAAAATGGCCGCCGCGCTGGAAAGCCACCCCGATAAAGCCTTGGTGTACGCCGATGTGGCGATTACCGAAAAAGAAAACCAGGTGCTGGAGTCGGCCGAGCTCATCGGCCACTACCGCTGGCCGGCATTCCAGCGCGAGACGATGTTCAAGCTTTGCCATATCGGCCCGCAGCCGATGTGGCGGCGCGATCTGCACGCGCGCCACGGCTATCTCGACGAGACATTCCTATCCGCCGGAGATTATGAATTTTGGCTGCGCCTGGTGGCGGGCGGGGAGCAATTCTTGCACCTGCCCGAGGTGCTGGGGCTGTATCTGCTCAATCCCGCCGGCAACGAGCACGGGCAGCGCGACACCTCGAATCAGGAATCCGAAACCGCCGTGCGCCGCTATTGGCAAGCGGCGTGGGGCGAGCGGCCCAGCTACGGCGGCACTTGTTTCGCGCCGGTGGAAAAGGGCGCGCGGGCCGACCCCGCGCAACTGCATCCGCTCGGGGCGCAGCCCCTGGTGTCGATCATCGTGCCCACGCACAACCGTCCGGATTTTTTAAAAGACGCCTTGCATTCGATCCTCGCGCAGGACTATCCGCACTGGGAGGCGATCGTCGTCAACGACGGCGGCGCGAGCGTGGAAAAACTCGCCACCGCGCTCGATGCCAAGGGCCGCATCCGTTATGTGTCCCACGCCACCAATTTCGGCCAGGTCGCGGCCAAAAATACCGGGCTGCGCGCGGCGCGCGGCGAAGTGGTGTGTTATCTCGATGACGACGACCGCTATCTGCCCCATCATCTATCCACCCTGGTGGCGGCGATGCGCGGCACGACGCATGCCTTCGCCTACACCGATACCGAATATGTGCTGGAAGAAATGCAGGACGGCAAGCGCACCGAGATTGCGCGCGGCAACCCGCTGGCCGGGGTGGAGCACAGCCAGGATCAATTGCACATACGCAATTACATTCCGATCAATATCTGGGCGCACCGGCGCGAGTGCCTGAAAGTCACCGGGCTGTTCGACGAAAAACTGCCCTCGCTCGAAGATTGGGAGCTGCTGCTGCGCCTTGCCCGGCATTGGGAGCTTCATCATGTGCCGGTGGTGACGGCGGAAGTGTGGCAGCGCGCGCATGTGGCCGACAATGTGTCGCGCAAGCAGATGCATACCTATCTCGAAGTGTATAAGCAAATCTACGCGCGGCATGAAAAGGCCGGCAACGCGCGGGTGGCCGCCGGTCGCGCCGAAACGCTGCGCAACCTGGAAGCGGCGAGCGCGGGCCAGGCCGCGCCGTCCGCCGCCCCCGGCCGATCCAATTACCAGCACTGGATGTACAAACACTCCTTGCAGGAAATCGACGGTCAAGTGCTGGCCGAACGCATGATGCTCAAGTGGAAGCACAAGCCGCTGGTGCATGTGTTATTGCCGCTGCGGCCGGGTGAGGAAGCGCGGCTGGCGGATACCCTGGATAGCCTGGGCGGGCAAATGTATTCGAATTGGCGGCTCAGCGTGGTGTCGCCCGCGGCCTGTCCCGACCCGAGCTTCAACCAAATCGAAGTGCTGCGCTGGATTGAATTGGCGCCGGACGAAACCTTCTCCGCCGGCATGAACCGCGCGGTGCAAACGCTGGGCGGCGATTGGATCGCCATGCTCGAACCCGGCGTGCGGCTGGAGCCGAACGCGCTGTTCAGCGGCGTGGATTATCTCAATCTGCGCCCGGCCTGGCGCCTGATCTACACCGATGCCGACCGCATCACGCCGGCCGGAGAACGCCTCGATCCCGAATTCAAACCGGATTTCAATTTGGATTTGCTGCGCTCGAAACCGTATCTGGGCGAATGCTTGTTTATCGCGCGTGAAGCGTGGCAGGCGGCAGGCGGCGCGCAAGCCGGGCGCGGCGCGGAAGCGTATGACCTGGCGCTGCGCGTGCTGGATGCGGCGGGGGAGGCCGCACTGGGCCATATCAGCGATGTGCTGTATCACACGCCGCAGGATACGATCCCCCCCGATGAGACGGGCTGCCGCGCCGCGCTGGAAGCGCATCTCGCGCGCAACAATATTGCAGCCGATGTGGCGGAGGGCTATCTGCCCGGCGCCCATCGGGTGGTATACCTGCATCCTGACACGCCGCTGGTATCCGTGATCGTGCCGACCAAGGATCGGATCGAGGTGCTGGAGCCGTGCATGAATGGCTTGCTCGGCAAAACCAGCTACCCGAACCTGGAAGTGCTGATCATCGACAATCAAAGCAGCGATCCGGACGTGCTGGATTACCTGGCGGAATTGGAAGCGCGGCATGCGGGACGCGTGCGCGTGTTGCGCTATCCGCAGCCGTTCAACTTCGCCGCGATGAATAATCTGGGCGCACAAGCCGCGCGCGGCGAGTATCTGCTGTTTCTCAACAACGACATTCACATCGTGCAAGACGAATGGCTCACGCGCATGATGAGCCATGCCCAGCGCGCCGAGGTGGGCGCGGTCGGCGCGCGGCTGATTTTCCCCGAGACCGCCAAGCTGCAGCACGCGGGCATGATTCTCGGTCTGGCCGAGGTGGCGGATCACCCTTACTTCAAGCAGCTCGGCATCGACACGCCGGGCTATATGGGGCGCACCCATGTCGATCAAAACCTCTCCGCCGTGACCGGCGCGTGTTTGCTCACGCGCAAATCGGTGTTCGATGAGGCGCGCGGCATGGATGCGGAGCATTTCCAATATTTGTACGGCGACGTCGATCTGTGTTTGAAGATCGGCCAGCTCGGCTACAAGGTGGTGTGGACGCCGTATGCGACCCTGGTGCACCACAATGCCGCCACGCGCCAGCGCGAGGACGTGGATGTCGTGAAAAAAGCGCGTTTCCACGAACAAGCGGTGAAGGAAACCGACGCCATTTACGATCGCTGGCTGCCGAAGCTGGCCAATGACCCGGCCTACAACCGGCACTTGTCCTTGCTCCAAACCGGCTACCAGGTCGAAGCCAGCGTGGTGATCGATTGGGATACCAACTTTCATGACCGGCCGCGCATCCTGGGCGTGCCGCTGGTCGGCGGCAGCGGCGAATACCGGCTGAATGCGCCGTTCCGCGCCCTGGGCCAGGCCGGCCGCGCCAAATGCGATGTGGTGGAAACGCCGAAATACACCGAGATTCGCGTGCTGTCGCTGCCGGAGCTGGCGCGCGCCGATCCGGATACGCTGATGGTGCATGCCGCGATCTCGGACGTGCAGTTGGCGATGCTGGAGCGGTACAAGCGCCACCATCGCGCCCTGCGCGTGTTTGCGATGGATGATCTGATCACCAACGTGCCGGAGAGCAACCCCTACTACAAATTGGTGTTCCGCGACGCCAAGGCGCGGCTGCGCCGGGCGCTCTCCGCGTGCGACCGCGCCGTGGTCTCGACCCAGCCCCTGGTCGAAATGTGCCATGGCCTGAGCGACGACATCCGCCTGATTCCCAATATGCTGGAAAAAGCGCGCTGGGGCGGCTTGCCATCGGCGCGGCGCAGCGGCCCCAAGCCGCGCGTGGGCTGGGCCGGCGCGCAGCAGCATCACGGCGATCTGGCCTTGATCGTGGATTTGGTTAAAGAAACCGCGCAGGAAGTCGATTGGATATTCTTCGGCATGTGCTTGGAAGAGCTCAAGCCTTACGTCAAGGAAGAGCACGCATTCGTGGTGGATTTCGCCGATTACCCCAAAAAACTGGCGAGCTTGAATCTCGATATCGCCGTGGCGCCGTTGGAGCAGCATCCCTTCAACGAAGCCAAGAGCAATCTGCGCCTGCTGGAATACGGCGCGCTGGGGCTGACGGTGATTTGCTCCGATATTTACCCCTACCGGAACGCACCGGTAAAGCGCGTGCCGGATGATCCGCAGGCCTGGATTACCGCGCTGCGCGACCGCATCCACGATCTGGACGCCGCCGAGATGGAAGGCGACTGCCTGCGCCAATGGGTGCGCGGCAATTTCATGCTGGAAGACCACTTGGATGAATGGTTTTCGGCGCTGACACGATAGCAGGCTAATGAAAATGACCTTACCCCTTTTCCCCTCGCGGGAGATAAAAGTGACGCTTATGAAAAACATGACTTTGTCCTTACCTAAATGTTTTTTCGCCCTCTCTCATCAAGGCATAGCCATCTACATAAGTGCGCAATCATCTGTCGAGCTAGCGTCTCCCCCTTTGACTGCGGAAGGGTCGCTGCGTAGCAGCGGGGCACCCACCGGCGTACCCCTTGCGGGTAAAAAGGGGGAACAAGGGGGATTTAGATGTTGCACCGGCGCTTCAAAATCCCCCCTAGCCCCCTTTTCCAAAGGGGGGAAGTGATGTGTAGATACCCATGCCATCAAGGGGGAGGGAGTTTTGCGGCACTCCCTAGAAGTCTGTCGCACTCCCGAGTAAGTCAGACAGACTTATAACCCGCCATGCCGCTCCGCCTCCCGCTCCCGACCCAAACCGATGCGCCCTCCGCAGCCGCGCCGCACGCCTTGCTGGCGGAGGCCACCGGCCGCCATCTGCAAGGCGATTTGAGCGGCGCCGAAGCGGTTTACCTCACCATTCTCGGCGAGTGCGCGGAAAATGCCGATGCCCTGTTTCTGCTCGGCACCTTGTATTTGCAGGCCGGGTCGTGGGACCAGGCGCTGGCGCGCTTCGGCCGCTTGGTCACCTTGCAGCCGAATCATGTGGAAGGCTATTTCCACCTGGGATTCGCATATCAGGAAAAGGGCCTGCCGAAGGAAGCCGGGCAGTGCTATCAAGCGGCGCTGCTGATCAACCCCCAATACGCATTGGCGCGCGTCAACCTGGCCAGCCTGTATCTGGCGCAAGACCAGCCGGAGGCGGCGTTGGCGCAATATCAAGCCTTGGCCGGATTGGAGCCGGCGCAAGCGGCGCATCGCGTGCGCTGCGGCCTGCTGTTGCAAAGGCTGGGCCAGCCGGCGGCGGCGGAGCAGGCCTTGCTGGCCGCGCTGGAGCTGGATGCCGCGCATGGCGGCGCGCTGCTCGCACTGGCCGCGCTGTTGGTGCAGCAAAAGCGCTACGACGAAGCCGAACTGCATTACTTGCGCGTGATGTCGCTCGCCCCCGATCTGCCCGAGGCGGTGCATGGCTTGGGCAATCTGCGCTTGAAGCAATATCGCTATGCCGATGCCGAGGCGCTGCTGTCGCGCGCGGCGGCGCTGCAGGCGGGCCAGCCCGAACTGTTGAGCGATCTGAGCGTGGCCTTGCGCAAGCTTGCGCGCCTGAACGAGGCGGAAACCTGTTTGCGCCAGGCGCTGGCGCAAAACCCCGAGCATGCCGATGCGCATTTCAATCTCGGCATCGTGCTGCTGCAGCAGGGCCGGTTCGAGGAGGGGTGGAACGAATTCGAGTGGCGTTTTCGCATCCAGGGGCGCGCGCCGATTTTTCACGACCAGCCGCTGTGGGATGGCGCGCCGCTGGCCGGTAAAACCATCCTGGTTCAAGCCGAACAAGGCTTCGGCGACACCTTCCAATTTTTACGCTATCTGCCGCTGCTGAAGGCGCAAGGCGCGCGCGTGATGTTCGAGTGCCAAGCCGGGCTGAAGCGGCTGTTGAAGCAATGCGCTTACATTGATTACGTGTTTGAGCGCACCCCCAGCCTCGCCACGCCCGCCGACTATGACGTGTATGCCCCTCTGATGAGCCTGCCGCGGCTGTTCGGCGCGGGCGCTGCCCCGCCGCCGGAAGCCTATCTCAAGCCCGAGCCGTGGACAGCGCAGCGCTGGCAAGCGCGCTTCGCCTCCGATTCGAATTTCAAAGTGGGGCTGGTATGGAGCGGCAAGCCCACGAATGAAGACAACCCGAACCGCTTGTGTCCATTGGCGCAGTTGGCGCCGCTGGCCGAGGTGCCGGGCGTATCGCTTTACAGCTTGCAGAAAGGCGCGGCGGCGGACGAATTCGCCTCCCAGCCGTGGGCCGATCCGCTCAAGGATTTGCAGTACGAGATTGATGATTTCGCCGACACGGCGGCGGCGATTTGCGCATTGGATTTGGTGATTACGGTGGATACCTCGGTGGCGCATCTGGCCGGCGCCTTGGGCCGGCCGGTGTGGCTGCTGCTGGCTTATTCGCCCGATTGGCGCTGGCTGATGCAGCGCGATGACAGCCCGTGGTATCCGGGCATGCGCTTGTTCCGGCAGCAGGCGCTGGGCGTTTGGGGCGCGCCGGTCGAAGGCGCGGCGGCGGCATTGCGGCCCTGGGCGGCAAAACCGCGCGGCGTGCAGGGCGCGGCGGAATCGCCCGCGCTGGCTTATCCGCCGCCGGTATTGGTGTCGCTGCGCCGGGCGCGCAAGGCGCGCCGCAGGGGGGAAGCAGGTCTGGCGCGGCATGAGCTGGAAGCGCTGCTGCAAAGCTTGCACAACCACGCGGAAGCGAATTGCCTGCTGGGCGCGCTGTTGCTGGAACAAGGCGAGGCGGCAGCCGCGCAAGCGCCGCTCACCCTGGCGCAAATGACTTGGCCGGAGCATCCGCCTTTGCTCGGCTTGCTGGGCTTGACCGCGCAGGCGCGCGGCGACGATGCCAATGCCACGCGTTTTTTGGAACGTGCGCTCGCCCTGGGCAACGAAGAGTGCGAGACTTGGCATGCCTTCGGCGAGAGCTGTCAGCGCTTGGGCTTATGGGCGGAGGCGATGCGCGCCTGCCGCAAGGCGCTCGATTGGCGCCCGGACTGGGCCGAGCTGGCGGACGAGCTGGGCACGCTGCTGCAAGGCATGGGCGAAGTAGAGAAAGCGATCACGTGTTACCAGCGCGCGCTGCGCGCCCGGCCTGATCTGTTTCAGGCGCATTTTCATTTGGGCAATGCGCTGTTCAGCGCCGGCCGCGTCCCGGAGGCTGAAGCCGTGCTGCTGCGCGCGGTGGCGCTGAAACCGGAGTATGCGCCGGTGCGCAACAATCTCGGCGTGGCGTTGAAGTCGCGCGACCGCCTGGAAGAAGCGGAATCGCATTTGCTGGAAGCGGTGCGCCTCGATCCCGGCTACAGCGAAGCCCACAACAATCTGGGCAATGTGCTGGCGCGGCAGGACAAGTTGGAAGCGGCCGAGCGCGCTTTTCGCCAAGCGCTGGCGAGCGACCCGACCAACGCCCAGGCCTATAACAATCTGGGCATCACCCTGCAAGCCACGGGTGCGCTGGATACGGCGCTGCAATGCTATGACACGGCGGTGCTGCTGCGTCCGAAATTCGCCGAAGCGCATTGGAACCGCGCGCTGGCGCTGCTGCTGCATGATGAATACGAAGAAGGCTGGCGCGAATACGAATGGGGTTTCGAGGCCGGCACACGCCAGCGCTTGGCCTTGGGCTCGCCGCTTTGGCCGGGCTCGGCCGAGCCGCACAAGACGCTGCTGGTGCATACCGAGCAGGGCTTTGGCGACACGCTGCAATTCATGCGCTTGCTGCTGCTCGCCAAACAGCGCGTGGGGCGTTTGGTGGTGTGCT
>JACRIU010000128.1 GCA_016235775.1 Hydrogenophilales bacterium | reverse complement strand
GGGGGGGTAGGGGGGATTTGAAGCCTGTCATGATTTCTGTAAACCTCAATAGGTCGTAGCAAAGACTCATTTGCAACCTAAAGGCGTGTTTTAGGTCGCGGCTGCGGGGATGTCCTTGCGTGTAGTGACGTCATGTTTGAGAGTTTCGACGCTGAATTTGAATGTGTGTGTGGCATTTTTTATTCTGCCTTCTTCGCTATTTTCTTTCGCATAACGGCCTCGGGGAGTTCCTTGAAATTTGCTTTGCTGGAAACCCGTTTTCCCGATTTTTTCTCCAGGTCGAGTCGCGCACTACCGGCAACGGCTCCACCTTCAACGGCAGCATCGAGGTTCTCGTTATATCCTTGAGCATCTTTATTGCGGGCGATTTCGGTGGTTGAGGCTTCGCCCAGCATGGTGAAGATCAGCTCCACAGGTCGGTCATGTGGTCGCGTAGGTTGTCAGCCGGTTTGGCGAGGCTTTTGAACGCCTTGTATTCGGATGGGTCATGCCGAAAGTGGCGCGGCTGATTTCGGCGGTGAGGATGGAGTATTCGCGCTGTTCCTTCACGCCGCGTTTTTGCCATTCGTTCGTCAGCTCGTCGCGGATGGCGATACCGCGCACGCGCTTTTCGATCCATTCGTCGCTGTAACCCTTGGCCTTGTATAGCTCGCGCATCCGTTTGGCGGCGAGTTCTGGGTTTTCGATTTCTTCCAGCCGTTCATAACCTACTCTGGCCAGCCAGAGTTTGAAGGGTTCGGCCTTGGGTGAGGGGATGGACTGGATGATGCGTAGCAATTGCTCGGTGTCCGCCACGTAGGTGAGCCGTTGTTTTCCATCAGGCGCAGTCATTTTCAAAGCGTTACAGTTTGTAACGGTTTCATTGCCCTCAGCCAACAACCGTTTTTTTAGCACACGCCAATAAACTTGGGGGTTCTGGCTATCCGTCAAAGCCGCGACAATATCCACGACGGCGAATAACCAGCACTGTGCCTTGTCATCACAGATTGAGCGAATATGTTTCGATTCAAATAGCTTGATGTTGCTCATGGCCTCATCCTGAAAATTTTGGAAATTGGTTGTTGGTGAACTTCGACCTTATTCGCAAAGGCGGTCTAAATTTGATAGGCCTTGATGGTGTTCCGGCCTCGGTTGTTGTTTTATTCCTTAGCCGCAGGATGACAATGGAAATAATAGCACGGGCATCAAGCTCCCAACGCCGGCCAGATCACCCGCAAAAGCATCGCCGGCATCTCGATACTTTGCTTGTTACGGTAAGCGTTGTGCCTGCCGTTCCATTGCAGGGTATCTGCTTATGAAACTTTCAGATTCAGGATTTTTCCTGAGGTTTCTTCGCACGCCCCGCGCGCTTGGCAGATGCAGCCGCAGGCAACCACAAGCCCACCTCGGTGACTTGCCCAAGCGCACTCTGGATTTCCACGCGGCCTTGGTGGATGTCCATGATCTCTTTCACCAGCGACATGCCGAGCCCGGTGCCGGGGATCGCGCCGGAGGCGTCGGCGCGGTAGAAGCGCTCGAAGATGCGGGCTTGCTGCTCCGGCGTCATGCCGATGCCGTGGTCGTGTACCACGACGCCGACTTCGGCGCCACCGTCGCGCGTTTGGGTGCGGGTGGCGAGTTCGATCGCGCCACCATCGGGGGAATATTTGTAGGCGTTGGAAATGACGTTGAGCAGGGCTTGGCCGAATTTTTCCGCATCCACCGCGACTTGCGGCAAGGCGCTGCCCAGCCGCAGTTCGATTTTGCGCGCATCGTTCGGCATCATGAATTCGCGCACCACGCGATCGACGATGGGCAGGATGTCCTGCACCTGGATATGAAAGTCCTTGCCGGCGCGAGCCTCGATGCGCGCGAGGTCGAGCAGTTCGTTCACCATGGTGATGAGGTTGGATGACTGGCGGTAGATGGTTTGAAGCAGGTCGCGCCGGGTAGCGTCGTCGTAGTCGCGCTTAAGCAGCAGTTCGGTGAAGCCGTGGATGCTCGCCATGGGCGTGCGCAGTTCGTGCGCCGCCGTGGAGAGAAATTCGGTTTTCATGCGGTCCACTTCCGTCTCGTGCGTGATGTCGCGGAAGTAGAGCACGCGCCCGAGAAAGCCGCCGGCCTCGCCGCGGATATCGCGTACCGAGCGCTGGAGAATGGCTGGTTTGGGGCGGATGAGATGCAGGGTGTCGCTGGCCTGATCGACCAAGGTGTCGAGCGGCGCATAGGCATGGCGCGGGTCGCACAACGCTTGTAGCCTGGCGTCGAAATCGCGGACGCCGACCGTTCCTTCAGCATCGCGCTGGCAACCCGTCATACGTAAAAAAGCCGGATTGGTGTAGGCAAGCTGGCCAGTTTCGGTGAAGGCGACGAAGCCGTCCGGGCTCAGATCGAAGATCGCGCGCAGTTCGCTGGTCAGCCGTTCGAGCCGCGCCCGGGCTGCGTTACGTTCGGAAATATCCTGCAGCACACCGAGGAAGCCGGTGATTTTGCCGGTCTCGTCGCGCATGGCGGTGACCGATAACAGTACGGGAAAGCGCGTGCCGTCCTTGCGGATATAGGTCCACTCGTTTTCATCGGCGCCGCCGCTGCGCAAAGTTTTTGCAACGAAGACAGAAAAACCGGGCGCGACCGTTTCGCCCAAATCCGTGGACAGCGCCTTGGCGCGCGCGGCAATTTCGTCTGCGTCATGCAGAATGCCCGGTGTCGCAATGCCGACCATCTCCGCCGCGGCATAGCCGGTCATGCGCTCAGCCGCACGGTTGAAAGTGCGGATCAGCCCCTCCGGGTCGGTGGAGATGAGTGCGTAATCGGCACTGTCCAGAATCGCGCTTTGCAGCGCAGTGGTTTCGCGCAGCAAAGTTTCGGCGTGCCGGCGCCGGGTGATGTCGCGCACGATGCCGTTGAAATAGCGCCGTCCGCCCAGATTCATTTCCGCGATGGCGAGATCGGCGGGGAATAAGCTGCCGTCCTTGCGCTGCGCGACCACTTCGCGGCCGATGCCGATGATGCGCGCGTCCCCGGTGCCGAGATAATGCGCGAGGTAGCCGTCGTGGCGGGCGCGATCCGGTTCCGGCATGAGCATGGAAACATTGCGGCCCAACACTTCGTCGCGCCGGTAGCCGAAGATTTTTTCCGCCGCCGGGTTGAAAGATTCGATCCGCCCGCGCTCGTCGATGGCGATGATGCCATCCACCACCGTATCGAGCGTCGCCTTGAGACGCGCTTCGCTTTCGCGCAAGGCTTCCACTGCCTGGCGGCGCTCGCGGTCGGCCCGGAAAGCCTGGATCAGTTGGCCGCAGGTGCGCAGCAAGGGGTCGAGGATTGCAATCAGCGCTTCATCGTAGCCCCCGGCGCGGTCGGCCAGCCCGATCATGCCCACCATCACCTTGCCCGAATACAGCGGCAGCCCGAGGTAGGCGTTGAGCGGCGGGTGGCCGTGCGGCAGGCCGCCGCTGCGCGGATCGTTGGCCGGGTCGTTGCTGATCACCGGCTCGCCGGTGGCCAGCGTTACGCCGAACAGCGACTTGAGGTTGTGGAATTCCAGCGCGGATTTTTCGTGGTTCGCATACAGCGCGCGGGTATCCTTGTTCCATGCGATGTTAGTGAGGGCGTGGGCGCGCAAAAAAGGTGCACCCGCTTCATCGGCGAGCACCTCGCCGACGAAGCCGAAGCGGCTTTCCGTGAAGCGCAGGAATGTATCGAGTACCTCGTTGAACAGTTCGCGCGGACTGGCGTCGCGGATGTAGAGCGACTGGATCGCCGCGATCGCGTCCAGCAGACGATGGCTGCGCAGAAGTTCTGCTTCGCGCAGGTGTAGTTCGGCGCGGGTTTGTTCTGGCATGCTGATTTCAGTTTTAATTCAAAGGTACATTTTCACTCCCTCTCCCGCACGGCGGGAGAGGGTCGGGGAGAGGGGCTTTCAGATTCGCTGATTGAAGTTCAATAAGTGGTGTTTGCTGTTTATCCACCTCTCCCCAACCCCTCTCCGCCAGCGGAGAGGGGAGTAGCCTCACTGATTGAAATAGATTTGGAATGAGTTGCTCCTGCGCTACGGGTAAATCGATTAACGCTTGCCTGCCATTTTTTCACGCACCATCTGCTCCAGCACCGAGAACGGCGCCGGCTTGGTGAAAATCTGAATCCCCTCCGGCAAGCCGCCACGGTCGGTGATTTCGTCTTTGCCCAGCGCGGTGACCACCACGATATCCATGTCGCGGAAATCCGCGTTGGCGCGCAGCGAGCGGATCATGCGGAAGCCGTCCATGCCGGGCATGTTGAGATCGGCGATCAGCAGATCCGGTTTTTCTTCGCCGATGCGGATCAGGCCTTCGAAGCCGTTGACGGCAGTCACCAGACTGAGCGGCATCTCCCAGCCTTCGATGTGCAGACGATACAGTTTCAGCAAATCCGGGTCGTCCTCGACCACCAGAATTTTGAATTGCCCCGGCGCCGGTCGGCCTTGCAGTGCGCGCTTGCGGTCCTGGAGCAGGGCATCCACCGAACTTTTGAGAATGCGGCGATGGCCACCGGCGGTTTTCCAGGCGCGCAATACGCCGCTTTCCACCCACAGTTGCGCCGTGCGCAGCGAAACGCCGAGCAGGGCGGCTGCCTCGCGGGTGCTGCATAAATCTTGGTCTCGGCTTGTCATTTCTCTAAATAATTACCTTATAAAAGTATCACTATTATCGAATTTATCATCTTAGTCAAGATTTTAGCCACCAGAAGCCGGAAACGCCATCATTCTTGACAGAAATAGTAAAAGTGATAATAATGAAACCTCGATTTATCGAAATGAGGCCAATCATGGCAAAACGAGTACTGATCGTGGACGACCAAAGCGATTTGCGAAAGCTGATCCGCATGACGCTGGAGTCGGTCAATTATGAACTGCATGAAGCGGAAGACGGCGTGAGCGCCCTGGAACAGATCCCGCCCCTGTGGCCGGATCTCCTGGTGCTGGACATCATGATGCCCGGCCCGGTCGACGGCCTGGCGCTGTGTGGGATCGTCAAACAGCGGCCCGAGTTCGGGCGCATCAAGGTCTTGCTGTTGAGTGCGAAAGGGCAGCGCGCCGACCTGGATCGAGGGCGCCACGCTGGGGCGGATGGCTACCTGGTCAAGCCTTTCAGCCCACTGGAACTGATTCAAACGGTGGATCGGCTGCTTGCCTGAAGCAACCGAACAAACCAAAAAAATTTGCGCAGTAAATGATAAAAATGAAACTACTTCAACCTCAACGCTTAAACAGGAGCGAACGATGAAAACACTGGATTGGATAACGGCAATAGTTTGTGCCTCTGCGCTGATGCTGTTCATGACCGCAACCGAGGCACGCGCCGAAGTGGTGGCCGAACTGTCGGCACAACGCATCGTGGCGGACGCCATGGGCAAAGAAACCCGCAGCGAGGTGCGCGCGGCGAAACCCGGCGAGGTGCTGGAATATCGCGTGGCCTACCGCAACCCGGGCAAGGAGCCCGCGCGACAGGTGCAGGCGCTGCTGCCGATTCCGGCGGGCGCCTTCACCTATGTAGCGGCGAGCGCCCGGCCCGAAAAGGTTTTCGCCAGCATCGATGGCAAACAATTCGACGCCGTGCCGCTGATGCGCGCGGTCACCCTGCCTGACGGCAGGCGAGAGCTACGCCCGGTGCCGCTGGCCGAGTACCGCTATCTGCGCTGGGACTTGGGCGATATGCCGCCCGGCGCACAAGCCGTGGTCAGCGCGCGCATGCGCATGACCGGCGTCGAGCAACAAGGCGTGGGAGGTGCCAAATGAATACGCACCCATCCCATGCAATGCGCGCTGCCTTGATGCGGCGCGAATGGTTGTTGTCCTTCCTGCTGCTGACCATCGCCTTAATCTGGCAGGCCCCCGTATGGGCCGCGCCCACCGCTGGCACGCAGATCGGCAACCAGGCTTCCGCCACCTATACCGACGATTCCCAGACCACGCGCACCGTGACTTCCAACGTTGTCACCACCGTGGTGCAGCAAGTGGGCAGCCTGACGCTGATCGCCAACGGCGCGAAGAGCACCACGCCGGGCGGGCAGGTGAGCTACCCGCATACCCTGACCAACACCGGCAACGGCCCGGACAGTGTTGCGCTTTCCGCCGCCAATTCCGGCGCGTTCACTTTTTCGAACGTGAGCTTCTATACGGACGCCAATGGCGACGGCGTGGCCGACGACGCGACACCCATCACCGGCACCGGCATTCTCGCGGCCGGTGCGAGCTTCAACTTCGTGGCGGTGGGCACCGTGCCCGGCACGGCTGCGTCGGGCAACACCAACGACCTCACCGTGAGCGCAGCCAGCACCTTCGATGCGGCGGCGACGGCATCCAACACGGACACCACCACCGTGACCGCGAACGCCGTAGTGAGCGTGACCAAGGCGATGGACCTCACCACGGGCGCATCGCCCAGTGGCCCGCGCACCGTCACCTTGACCTATACCAACACCGGCAACCTGCCCGCAACGCAGATCAATATCGCCGACGCACTGCCGGCAGGCATGGTCTACGTCCCGAATAGCGGGCGCTGGAGCGTGAGCGGCGGCACCGTGCTGACCGATGCGGATGCAGCGGATAATCAGGGCGGTATTACGTACGACTTCAACAGCGCCACCAATACCGTCACCGCCGTCATTGCCCAGGTGGATGCGGGCGCGACCGGACGTGTCACCTTTCAGGTGAACATCGCGGACAGCCTACCGCCCGGAAACAACCCGGCCACCGCCAACACCGCCACCTATCGCTACAACGATGGCTCCGGGGTCGAGGCGTCATCATCCACCAACACCGTGCAATTCGCGGTGACTCAATCCGCGAATCTCACCTTGCAAGGCGACACCGTGGCCAGCATTCCCCAGGGTGGCACGGCGAGTTTCGGCAATCTGCTGACCAACACCGGCAACGGCAGCGACACCTTTGATATTCGCGTGGGCAGCAACACCTTCCCCGCAGGCACCACTTTCGCGCTGTACCAGAGCGACGGTGTGACGCCCATGCTCGACAGCAACGGCAACGGCATTCCCGATACCGGGCCGCTGGCCGCTGGTGCGAGCTACAACGTGGTGCTCAAGGCAACTCTGCCGCCCGGCGCGACCGGCGGGCCGTATACGGTTGAGAAGAGCGCGACCTCGCAGGCCGACCCCAGCAAGACCGTCACCGTGAGCGACGAACTCACGTTGGTTGTGGGTAATAGCGTCGATCTCACCAACAACACATCTGGCGCAGGCGCGCTCGGTGCAGGGGCCGGGCCCGAAGGCGCGGCGGTGGTGAGCAATAGCGCCGATCCCGGCACGACTACCCGCTTCACCTTGTATGTCGCCAACAACAGCGGCGTCGCCGACAGCTTCGACCTGGCGGCGAGCAGCGACTCGACCTTCGCTACATCGAGTTTGCC